>JBCCXG010000005.1:0-27052 GCA_039191945.1 Bacteroidota bacterium | reverse complement strand
TGGGAGTACACCCGGACTTGAGCAACAACAATCACTTTTTGGGCTTGCGCCTGAATACGCTACTCGATCGGATGAGTACGGAGTTCAGCGAGGGTGACTGGAGTGAGGGTACGGAGCTCAGAAGACAATTTGAGGCTGGCGCGTTGAAGGCTCCCGAGGCGGTTTTCAACCGGTACAAAGTGGGAGATGCCTACTCCGCCGCTGCCGTGTACTACTTCAAGCGCAATCGAGTAACCACAGCGCGACAAGTGATCAATGCCGGCCTACAATTCGCACCAGACAACATGGAGTTGAAGAGTAGGTTGTACATGATTAATCGTTAATTCTCAAACGCTACGTTCACTGACACGCTCTGCAGGTAGGGATTGCCATACAGTGTCTTGTAGGAGCCCACAAAGTGCATTTTTTCCATCATAAAAGTACCCGGTGCAGGCTTGAAGACCATTCGACCTTTCCCGCCCACCTTCTCAATCTCCAAAAGGCCCTTGTGCTTGAATTGCCCATCTATCAGCTCCCCTCGATAGTAAGTCCCTCGACTAGGTTTTTCCGAGAAAAAGACTTCCACGATGTACTCTCCGGTGGTGCTTATATTATCGATCTCGCGCACCTTTAGCGTCGGATATTGCGTAAGCTGTTTGCCCTTCCGGTTGTACTCGACGAGCCCCATTCCAGCTTCGTTTCTATGGTATTCCAGCTCAGATTGTAGCTGCCCAGAGTCCCAGTACTTCTTCCTCACGCCTTGCTTCATCCCTTCTTTGTATTGGAAGGCCATCTCCAACTTGCCGTTTTTATAATACTGTTTGGCCTGCTGCCTCACGCCATGGTCGTAGGTGACCTCGCTCTTGAGCTCCCCGCTGGGATAGAACATTTGGCTGACGCCATGGCGCTTATCGTCATTGTCCATGGGAATCTTGGCCCGAATCTTCCCATTTGAGAAGTAGTGCAACTTCACGCCCGCCGCTTCTAGTGCCTCCTTTTCATTGGCTTTGGCCGTACTCGTGATCAACGAACGACCTTTATCGCAAGAGGTGACTGTAAATACCAGGAGGACCATCAAAAAGCTCTTCATAAATACAAGGGTCATTGTCCTATAGGAACAAACAACTACGGCAATTGGCTGGTATTCGATGTCATTTTTTGCTTTACTTCCAAGAGGATCACTTTGTGGATGTGCTATATTAAGGTGCCCACTAAAACGCTTTTCCGATGAAGATTTCCCGAATTCCCGTTATGATTCTCCTCTTGGCATCCTGCTTCTCAGCACAAGGCCAGCCGGAGCCTGAGGATATGCTTGACGAATTCATCCAAAGGGGAATGCAGGACTGGAAGGTGCCTGGACTCTCGGCGTTGGTGGTAAAGGAAGGCCAAGTAGTGTTTAAGAAAGCCTACGGCGTGAAAGACATCGTCAGCCAGGAACCGGTGGACAGCGAGACGACGTTCAACATGGCCTCGACCACAAAAGCCATTGTCGCGATCTGTTTGGCCATGCTGGTGGATGAGGGCATGATCCAATGGAATGACCCGGTAAAAAAACACTACCCTGCGTTCGACCTGTCTGACCCCTACATCAGGGCCGACGCTCGCGTACAAGACCTTCTTACGCACAACCTGGGCATGGGCAATGCCGACGCGCTTTGGATTTTTGATAGCCTGAGCACAGACGAGACGCTGGAACGATTTGCGGCCTATGAGCCAAATTATCCCCTTAGAGGTGGATTCGTCTACCAAAACATCATGTATGCGATTGCTGGTAAGCTGATTGAAGAGGTAAGTGGGAAACACTGGACTGAGTTTGTAAGAGATCGGGTATTTGAACCGCTTGGGATGTCTCGTACGGTGGCTAGGTCACCCGAGATCTTCGAAAAAGGTAACTACGTCACGCCCCACTGGGACGATAGCGAGGACGGCGTCGTGCGAGTGCCTTATACACTTTTTGACAATGTGGGCGCTGCGGGGATCCTCTGGTCTTGTATCGACGACATGGCCCGATACATGACCTTCCTTCAAAGCCGGGGTGTTGTCGAGGGCGATACGTTACTCCTCCCTTCGACTTTCGATTATCTCTTCAAACCGCATTCATTTGTCACCGCGGAGCAATTTTATCCGACCCAAGAACTGACGAAGCCACGATGGACAACTTACGGATTAGGGTGGTTCCAGCACGACTACCGTGGAGAGAAGCTCAACTTTCATACCGGCAGCATTGCGGGCCTCGTGGCGCTGGCGGCATTCATACCCGAGCGAAATATTGGTCTCTATGTATTCGCCAACCTTGATCATGCCGAGCTGCGCCACGCTATCATGTACAAGGCCCTGGATCTCTACTTATTCGGTGACGATGGCAGAGATTGGCATCAGGAGATCTTCGATCTTTATCGAGGATTCAAACAGGACCGCATCGCTGAGGAGCAAGCATTGGTCGCTAGCAGGATCCCGGCTACCGCGCCGTTGGTAGCCTTGGATTCCCTTGCAGGGACCTACATGCACGAGCGCCTTGGTACCGTGGCGGTGCGTGTGAAAGGTGAGGAGCTCGAGGTCCAGGTTAATGGTAAACCAGCAAAGATAGCGAAGCATTGGCACCATAATGTCTTTAGGACTGAGAAGGACCCGCGCTGGCGCAATCGAACGCTGATCAATTTCCGACTGGGCGGTGATGGGCGTGTGGCTGATTTGGTCTATGGCAGCACGGAGGGCTTTCGGAGGCAACCTTAGCACAAAATAGAGCGGAAATTTTTCACAATTTTCTAATGAAGGTCAAGCAATCGTCCTATGATCTTTTCTCTACTTTCGTCGGAAACCCTCACCTATGATCAAAGACTGGCTAAAGCGCACCGGCGAACTGCAGTTTACGATTTACGCCTTGACCGCAGCGTTTGGGGTCTATTTCTGCATGTATGCGTACCGAAAGCCTTTTACGGCAGCCACTTTTGACAACAAGGAGCTCCTGGTCATTGCTCAGGTTATTGGATATTTGATCTCCAAGTTTTATGGTATCAAGTTCATCAGTGAGCTGTCCGGACAAAAGCGAGCTTACCTAGTTGCATACCTCATCGGTTTTGCCCATCTCATGCTACTGGCCTTTGCTTATCTCCCTGACGCTTTGCGGTCATATGACTTCGTCTTGCTTTTCCTCAATGGACTGCCATTGGGTGTGATTTGGGGTATTGTCTTCAGCTACCTGGAGGGGCGGAAGTTTACCGAAGTGCTCGCAGCAGGATTAACCGTCAGTTTCATTATTTCTTCGGGCTTTGTCAAATCCGTAGGTAAGGCCCTCATGACTGACTACGGTATCGGCGCGTACACCATGCCTTTCGCCAGTGGGGTGATTTTTCTGCCTTTTCTGCTCCTATTTGTTTGGATGCTCGCACAGATCCCGCCGCCCAACCCGGAGGATATTGCCTTGCGCGCGAAAAGGACGCCTATGACGGCTGCGTCACGTAAACAATTCTTTCATGTTTTTGCGCCCGGTCTTTTGTTGCTGATTGTATCTTATATGCTATTCACCGCCTATCGGGACATTCGAGAGACATTTGCCAATGAGATTTGGACGGAGCTAGGTATTAGTGATCCAGCCATCTTTACGCGAACAGAACTACCGGTGGGCATTGTCATCGGCGTGGTCATGGCGGTCTGCTTTCGGATCAAAGACAACGTCAAGGCCTTCAAATTTTATCATTGGCTTGTAATGGTGGGTCTCGGATTGATACTATCAGCTACGTTGGCCTTTTCGGCGGGCGTCATCAACTCTACGGCGTGGATGGTACTCATTGGTATCGGGGCCTATATGGCCTATGTGACCTTTGCCTCTGTCATGTTTGACCGTCTTATGGGAGCCTACCGGGAGAGCCGCGGCAATGCCGGCTTCATGATTTACGTAGTAGATGCCGCAGGGTACCTCGGGAGTGTGCTGATCATGGGCTACAAGCTGGGAGCCCAGCCAAACCTCAATTGGTACGAGTTCTTCCTGACCGGATCATACCTCGTCTCCACCATTGGAATTGCCATGATGTGCATCTCATTGCTTTACTTTTCCGGTAAACTGAATCCAAAGGCCAAACTAGCCGCTGCAGCATGAAAGACAATCACTTCGATATCGCCGTCATAGGCGCTGGCATACTTGGACTGTCGCATGCCTATCATGCAGCGTCTCAAGGACTGCGAGTGGTACTATTTGAGCGCAATCAATTTGCCCTAGGCGCCTCCATCCGCAATTTTGGCCTGGTTTGGCCGATTGGTCAGACGCCTGATATGCTGGATACCGCACTCTCTGCCCGGGAGCATTGGATCAAATTGGCGGAAAAAGCCCGGTTTGACTTGGCTCAGACAGGCTCCCTACAGCTGGCCTATCACGAAGATGAGCTGCATGTACTAGAGGAGTTTGGGCGACACTATGGACATCATAGTTATGATTTTGAGTTATTGACAGCGGGACAAGTGACGGCACGTTTTCCCCACATCGTCTCTGCCGGATTGAAAGGTGCCCTCCTGAGTCAAACAGAGTGTACTGTCGATCCTCGCCAAGCCATCCAACGACTCGGTGCGTACATGACAGAAATCGGGGTTGATGTACGTTTTGGCCGTACGGTGACCCATATCGACATGCCCCGCGTAGCGACATTTGAGGAAGAGGTGGAGGTCGAGCGCCTGGTGATTTGCAGCGGCGCTGATTTTGAGACACTGTATCCGAGTTTGATGCAGTCCTCGTCTTTGACCAAGTGCAAGCTTCAAATGATGAAGGCCGCACCGATCCCTGGTTTCGAGCTCGGCCCTAGCCTTTGTGCCGGACTGACGCTTCGGCACTACGACTCCTTTGAGCAATGCCCGTCCGTCCCATTGGTCGACGGCCGGTATGATCAAGAGAACATAGATTTCAGAAATTTCGGTGTTCACGTACTGCTTTCGCAGAATGCCCAGGGGGAGCTCATCATCGGCGACTCCCACGAGTACGGCATGGATCTGTACCCCTTTGATCGAAACGATATAGACCAACTGATCCTCGGCTACCTGGCAACTTTCTTCAAGCCACGTGACCTGCTTATCACCGAACGCTGGCACGGCATCTACCCAAAGATGACGAATGGTGAGACGCACGTTGTCTTAAGGCCCGATCCTGGGGTCACGATCGTAAACGGTTTGGGTGGAGCAGGGATGACCCTGAGTCTAGGGTTGGCGGAGCGAGTGCTGGAAGAGCGCGCGACACCATTACCTAATCCGTAGGTTCTTTTTTTGGAGAGATCAGTACTACTTTCATCTTGAGCCTGTCCCGCTCTTGCTACTATCTCGGCCGCGCTGCCTGCCCTCTGGCCACGCCGGATATCCACGTCGATCGGGTCTAGAGATCTAGTGCAGTGGCTTCGAGCGGTCGGAGTGGGACTCAGCTGCCAATCAAGAACGGGCTGCCTTGTAAGGGCTTGAACCCATCTTAAGGGAAGAGAAAATAGATGACCAACAGCTGCACGGCCTCCTCGTTTCCTTTAGGATAGTGTGGCAATCGGGCGTCGAAGAAGATGGCGTCCCCTTGCTCGAGGCGTGTCGTCTCCTCCCCAATTACATAGTCGATGTGGCCTGATAATACCAATTTGAATTCGTAACCGTCCGAAAGGGTAGGCTCGTAAGTCGCATGGGGTTCTACGGTGAGGATGACGATGTCCATGTTAAGATTGAGCAGGTTTTGATTCAGTATGGAGTGGTAGACAAATCCCGGCCGGTCCTCCTTATGGATCAACTCGCGCTCATGCTTCCGAACCACAGTGAAGTTCTTCCCATCCTTGAGGTACATATCTTCAAAGAAGTCCTTCGGTGCAATGTCCAAAGCCTCGAGGATGTTGATAAACACAGGGAGAGACGGGATCGTACGAGCGTTCTCAATTTTGGAGAGCAGCCCCTTGCTTACTTGGGAGCGACTGCTGAGCTCCTTCAATGATAGGTTCTTTTGATTGCGGAGGGATCTGATTTTGCTGCCAATCCAACTGATGACAAATGTCGACACTTGTAGTTACGTTAGGTTTGAGAATTGTAAATGTAACGAAGTAGGTTTCATATTTGTCAACTTAACAATTTCTTAATGAAATCCTTATTTCTTCAATCTGCGTGAAGGTTTCATATTAGTAAATGAAGCTGCGGTTAAGATCTAACGTATCATTTGCACGAATTTTTTTCATAGGTAATACTGCAAACACCAACACTTCAAAGTAGTCAGGGAACTTTAGCTCAAGAAAAATCAAGCTAACACAACTACTTATGGAGTTACTCTTACCTATGAAATTGTCCAGGTCGCTCCGCGTTCATCGCGGGGGGATGCTGGCATTGGGTCTCCTGATCGTAGCGAACCTCGGATGGGCCCAGCGGGTCGTGAAGGGTTCGATATCCGAACAGGAAACCGGAGAACCGCTCATCGGAGCGACGGTCGTCGTGAAAGGCCAGGAGAGCATTGGCACGGTCACGAATATTGATGGCTACTATTCGCTCAGTGTCCCCTCTGAAGCACAGCAACTGATCTTTTCGAGTATCGGATTCGCCACTCAAGAGATTACAATCGGTAGTCAAAGCACGATTGACATTGCGATGTCGATTGACGTGCGGGAACTGGGAGAAGTCGTAGTGACAGCCCTTGGCGTCGAAAGAGAGACCAAGGCACTCGGCTACTCCGTGCAGGAAGTGCAGGGAGAGCAGCTGACTACCGCCCGCGAGGCCAATGTGGTCAACTCGCTTGCGGGCCGTGTCGCGGGTGTACAGGTCACCGGAGGTAACTCTGGTGTTGGATCTACCTCGTTGATCACCATCCGTGGATCCGGCTCACTGCTGGCCAACCCTGATGCCAACTCTCCGCTTTTTGTCGTAGATGGTATTCCCATCAGCAACACTGTGCAAAGCAATCGTTCGGAAGGCAACCTGGAAACGGACTACGGCAATGGCGCACAAGACATCAATCCAGATGATATTGAGTCGATCTCTGTGTTAAAAGGTCCAAGTGCCTCCGCCTTATATGGCTCCCGGGGTGCCAATGGCGTGATCCTGATCACCACCAAGTCTGGAGCGGGAAGCAAGAAAGGCATAGGCGTCAGCTACAATCAAAATGTAACTTTTGACACACCACTACGGATACCAAAGTATCAAAACGCCTACGGTCAGGGTGCCGGCGGAGAGTTTGAGTTTGGGGATGGCTTCGGTGCAGGTGTAAATGATAACATCGACGAAAGCTGGGGACCGCCCTTGGACGGACGACTGATCGCTCAGCACAATAGCCCCACATCTTCTGGATTCCGCGCGGGTGACTTTGCCCTCCGACCTCGCAATCCAGATGGCACATTCGCGGATTCGGTGACGCCGCTTCCCTGGGTAGCCAATCCAAACAACATTGAGGACTTCTTTGAAACCGGTCACACGATTACGAGCAGTGTGGCGGTCACTGGCAACAATGACGATGGCAACTTCCGATTGTCCTTTACGGATCTTCGAAACGAAGGAATCCTTCCCAATACCAATCTCAACCGTCAAACACTGTCTGTCAACTCTTCTTACAACTTGACAGATTGGTTCAAGGCGTCCATCTCGGCGAGCTACGTCAATAGCAACAGTGATAACCGAGCCAATAACTCCTACGGTACGGAAAACATCATGTACCTCTGGGTGTGGTTCGGGCGTCAGATCGACATGTCCACTTTGCGAGACTACTGGCAGCCGGGACTGGAAGGCGTGCAGCAGTTCAACTACAACTACAACTGGCACGACAATCCGTACTTCACCATGTTCGAAAACACCAACGGGTTTGACAAGGACAGGGTATTTGGCAACATCCGATTGGATTTCAAAATCACCGACGAGTTGAGCTTGTTCGTACGATCGGGAACGGACTTCTTCGACGAGCTTCGCCAGGGACGTCGGGCATTCAGCTCGCAACGATTTCCCCAAGGTCAGTTTAGAGAAGATTATATTGATTTTCAAGAGACCAATACGGACTTCTTGTTGACTTACAATAAGGACATTGGTCAGGACTTCAACGCGACCGTCTCCTTTGGTGGTAACCGACGAGACAACTCCAATCGCTATCGACGACTAAGTGCTAACTCACTGTCGGTCCCAGGAATCTATAACTTCGAGAATGCAGCCCAGCCGCTTGCGAAGACACATTTTGATTCTGAGCGACGCGTGAACAGCTTGTATGGATTTGTCAACTTGTCCTACCGCAACATGCTCTTCCTCGACATCACGGGTCGAAATGACTGGTCAAGTACCTTGCCAGAGGACAACAACTCCTACTTCTATCCATCATTTGCAGGTAGCGCGATCATCTCAGACATCTTTGAGCTGCCTGACGCACTTTCTTTTGTGAAGTTGCGGGCAGGATGGGCCTCCGTGGGTAACGATACGGATCCTTTCCAGCTTAGAAATACGTTCGTCTTCAGTGAGCCTTGGGGTGCTGATCAGCGCGTAAGCCTCTCTTCTACGCTGAGAAACTCCGAGCTGAAGCCTGAGCGAGCCAATTCATTTGAGATCGGTACGGATGTTAGGTTGTTTGAAGGTCGAATTGGTTTGGATTTCACGTACTATCAGACCATCACCAAGAACCAAATCTTGACGCTACCTGTCTCCAATACTTCAGGATTTAGCGCGCAGGTGATCAACGCTGGGGAGATTGAAAATGAAGGTGTGGAGATCATGCTCAACGCGATCCCCGTCCAGCTTGAAAATGGCTTCCAGTGGGACTTCAATGTCAACTTTACCCGCAACCGTGGATTTGTCAATGACTTGACCGATGGGTTGGATAACTACGTGATTGCTAGCAACTACGTGCAGGTGATTGCAGCGCGCGGAGAGCGCATGGGAGATGTCTATGGAACAGGTTTTGTACAGGTCGATGATCCCAACAGTCCATTCAATGGTCAGGTCGTCCACAACGATAATGGATTCGCGATACGGGATCCGAACCTTCGAAATCTTGGCAATGTAAATCCTGACTTTATGGTGGGACTACAAAACAACTTCTCTTGGAAGGGAGTCAACCTTGGCGTGCTCTTCGACTGGAGACACGGAGGTGTGGTCAACTCACGTACCGTGCTGATCGGTGGTACTTCCGGTATGATGAACTTCACCGCAGTGGGTCGTGAGGAAGGCATCATTTCTGAGGGCGTTATCGAAAATGAGGACGGCAGCTACCGACCCAACGACGTACGACTCAGCGGTCGTGACTTCTATTGGTCCACTTACAACAGAGGCAACGAAGAGGTGGGTATGTTCGATGCTTCCTTCTTGAAGCTACGCGAAGTAAGACTCGGTTACGCTATACCTAAGGCGCTCTATCCTGGCTGGCCCATACAGAGTATCACGGTCTCTGCCGTGGGCAGGAACCTTGCCTTGTGGACTGAGAACGAACACTTCGACCCAGAGACGCTATCCTTCAACGGAGGGAACATTGTCCCTGGTGTAGAGGATATGTCGACGCCAAGTACTCGAAGCATGGGCTTCAACGTAAGCATTACCTTCTAATCACAAGCAATGCGCTTTATTCTTGAAAAGAAAAGACATGAAAAATCTTAAGATATTCTTCTTGGCGGCGTTGACCTTGGCCTTCGGATGTACGAACGACTTTGACGAGATCAATACCAATACCAACCAACCTGAGGTGGCCACTTCCGACCTGCTGCTCTCTACGGTGATTTCCAATGTATTGGGACAGGTTGCCCGAGATGGCTACAGCGAGGGAAATCAAGTCTCCCAGCACGTAGCGTCTAACAACTTTACTGGATTTGATCGCTACAACTGGGGCTCCAATGGCCTTTGGAACACCATGTATGAGAACTTGACAGAAGTTGAAATCATCTTGGAGCAGTCCAGGGCCGAAGGCGCGGGTAATACGAGTTATGAGGGGATGGCACTCGTGCTCCGATCATGGATGTATTCCAATTTGACGGACCTGTTTGGTGATGTTCCGTTCTCCGAGGCGATCTCAGGTGCGACCGAAGGTAACTTTACACCCACGTACGATTCACAAGAGTCGATTTACGATGCGATTTTGACAGATCTAGCGACCGCTGATGATTTGTTGGCACAGGGCCAACAGATTCTCGGTGGGGACATCCTCTATGGTGGCGACCTGACGAGCTGGAGGAAGTTGGCCAACTCATTGAGACTGCGGTATCTCATGCGCATCTCGAAGCGACGTGACGTTGCGGCTCAGATGCAGCAGATTGTGGACAATGAGCCCATCTTCGAAAGTGCTGCAGACGATGCAGCCATGTCATACCCGGCAACTAGCAACGAGGATTCTTGGCCGATCAGTATTGGACGTATTGGTGGTTTTGACGCCCGTCGATTGAGCGATACGAATTTCGAAGTACTCAGTGCCTTTGATGATCCTCGCTTGTCAACCTGGTTTCAAAAGACAGACAATCCCGAGGAAGATGTCTTCCGAAGCATCCCCAATGGGTTGAGTGAGGACAATGCTTCCAACTGGAACGGCGGGGCGCAAAATCAGTCTCGACTGAATCAAGCCTTGTTTTTTGATTGCTCGAACTGCGTACGTGCGCCTCTGATGCAGTTTGCTGAGCTGTCTTTCATTTTGGCAGAGGCTGCACAGCAGGGCATGATCTCAGGAGATGCCCAGACGTACTATGAAGCGGGTATCCAAGGATCTTTTGACTACTGGAATACGTCGATGCCTGAGGATTACCTCTCACGAGATGGCGTAGCGTACAATGGTGCATTAGAAACCATCATGACCCAGAAGTGGTTGGCGTTTTTCATGGTCGGATTTGAGGCTTGGTATGACTTCCGAAGGACCGGTCTTCCGGCATTCATCGAGCCCGGACCGGACAACGTGAACAACAACCGTGTACCCACAAAATTCTTTTATCCCAGTTCTGAGCAGACACTCAATCCTGAGAATTGGCAGGCGGCGGTTGACCGTATCGGCGGTGACGATATCAACGTCAGAGGCTGGTGGGAGCAATAAGAAACGCTCATTAGAAACTTCTTCACTGCAGAGGGCGCCTCATATCGGGGTGCTCACTTTTTAGTTTTTAATCCCTCCCATGGCCTTCTTACTACATGCTGTCAACGGGTAAAAAGCATGAAACAGAAAGGGGAACAAATTTTGTCAACAATCGCCAAATGATTCTCTAACGATTATTGTGGAGATTAGTCAGACCTTTGAAATGATGATGTACTTACGATTTTTTGTCATCCTGTTGGTGCTTTGCGGTTGTTCAGGCCCTGAACCTCTCCGTCTTAACCATATCCAGATCATTGGCGGGCACAACAGCTACAAGGATGCGATCGAGCGACCGCTGATGGGTCTCCTGCTACAACAGGACTCTGGCACCATGGCCCTGGACTACCGGCACCTGCCGCTGACAGCGCAGCTTGAGATAGGAATAAGAGGATTCGAGATCGACGCAGTTCACGACCCTGAAGGCGGGCGCTTCAAAAATCCGGTGGGTATTCGATTGCTGGATTCGCTAGGGCTTCCGTTTATCCCATTTGACCCCGAGGGAGAGATGGACGCGCCGGGGTTCAAAGTGTTACACGTTCCGGACATTGACTTTAGGAGCCATTGCTTGACATTTATTGGATGCTTGTCAGAGATGAAGCTTTGGTCCCAAGACCATCCTGATCATGTGCCAATTATCATCACCATTAATCCCAAGAACTCTGGTGTTGGTCGTCCAGGGTTCACTGAAGTGATCCCTTTTACCAAGCAGGTTTGGGAAGCCTTTGACGCGGAGATTAGGTCTGTTTTTGGCGAGGAAGAGCTCATTACACCCGATCAGGTGAGGGGTGACTACGAGGATCTCCGCAGCGCGGTATTGGAGCAAGGATGGCCGGTGCTTGATGCAGCCCGGGGGCGCTTCTTATTTGTACTCAACGCGGGTAAGGAGACCATCGAAGCATATCTAGCGGGAGGCATGAAGGGCAGGCCGATGTTTGTGGATGTCGGTCCAGACCACCCGGCAGCATCCTTTTTTATCATGAACAACCCAGAGGAGCAGAAGGAAGAGATCCAGGCGCTGGTTCGTCAGGGCTTCATGGTCCGCACGCGTGCGGATGCAGGTACCGTCGAGGCTCGGACTGGCGACTACACACGATTTACCGCTGCTCAGGAATCTGGAGCTCATCTGATCAGTACCGACTACTACGTGCAGGCGCTGAGTCCCAACAAAGATTTTGAAATTGCCTTCGATGATAAAACCTATTCGCGGTGCAACCCACTGCTGAAACCACAATGCGAACTATGACGATGGTGAGAAGCTTGTCCCTGACACTGACCCTGGTCTTAAGCGGTTTTGTAGGATATACACAAGACCTATCTTTCCCTCAAGAGTGGTGGCTCTGGCCGGACTACACCCTAGGCAACAATGCGAGCAACACGATCGGTCCGCGGTTACCCGCACCTGAGACCCCTCAACAGCCTTTGCAATCCAAGTCTTACCCTTTCGTATTTTTCGGCCAGGATCCTACAGAAAGATTGGAGGATTTTTTGCCTTCCTCCGCAGTACCGATCCAGGCATTTACGGTGGAGATGTGGATGCTCAATCATGTCAACCAAGAAGTGGGAGCATTTACGGCATTCCGAGACCGCTACAATCCCGATGATCCTGCGTGGCTGATCGGACAATTTGGTCGCGAGATCCTGCTGACATTCAAGGGGCAAGAAGCTGAGTTTTCCAGTGCGATCAATATCCAGATAGAAGAGCGAGGCTGGAAAAACTATTGGGTCCATCTCGTAGGTACTTATGATGGAAGTAGTCTGCGCCTCTATCTCAACGGGGAGCTGAAAGAAACGCTCCGCGTGGGACGCCCCAAAGCCTTTGAGGCATCAGCGTATCAGCTGGAAGCCGCGGCCTACTTGAGCAACGAGCCTTACATGCAGCTGGGTGACCTGGTCAAACGCCTCAGTATCGACAATCGGGCTAAGTCCCTCGACGAGATCAAAACCAGCTATGAATCGCTCCAGCAATTGGTAACGGAGGGGAAGATTTATCCGGACCTTTTTCATTTTACCGCAGGCCCATACCTGCAAATGGTAACGGATCGCCAGATGGGCATGGTGTGGGAGACCAGCGAGCCTGCCAACACGGTCATCGAATATGGTACCAGCGTTCCGCTCACCCAGTCCATTTCTTTAGAAACGATGAAGCTCAACCGCGAAACGAGTGCGTTCGAGGGAAGCCTGGTGAACCGGCACATCCTTGCTGAATTGCAATCAGACCAGCCCTATTTCTACAACATTAAATCCACGAATGCAGCTGGCGAAACCATCGAGTCAGGTATCCTGACTTTCAAAACTGCACCGACGGACCCGGCGTCCTTTACCTTCTCAGTCATCGGGGATACGGAGGCACGGCCCCATGTCAATAGCCGGGTTGCGCAGCTGATTTGGGATGAGCGCCCTGAGTTTTTGATGAATCTGGGAGATCTAACGGATGGCGGCCGAGAAGCCAATAAGTTTCAGTGGAATTACGAGTATTTCTATGGGATGAACCAGTTGACTTCTAGGGTACCCTGCTTTCCCGTCGCGGGAAATGGCGAAGGAGATCTCTATTGGTTCAGAAAATACCACATCCTTCCCTCGGAGGACGATGGGTACTACAAGTTCAGCTACGGTAATGCTGATTTCTTTATGCTTGATAGCAACCAAAGGGAGGAGTTCAGCAAGGGAGGCGAGCAGTACGAATGGCTTAAGACACAACTGTCGCAGTCGACAGCTCGCTGGAAGTTCGTGGCCCATCACCATGCGCCCTATTCCTCGGATGAGGACGACTATGGCAATAGTTGGGAGGGTCCGAGTAGTATGGGGGATCCCATGGTCAAAAAGATCGTACCAGTTTACGAGGAGTATGGGGTGGATGTCGTCTTCTTCGGTCATCTGCACACCTACCAGCGCACGCACAAAATCAGCGACAAAAAGATATCCAAGTCCAAGGGTGTGACTTACATACAAGCGGGAGGTGCGGGAGGCAACTTGGAGGATTTTGCCCCGACACGCTCATGGTTTAGCGCCAAGACATTTCGTGGTCATCACTACTTGACGGTGGAAGTCTTCGGTGAAGAGCTGGAGTTGCGCATGTACGATAGCGAAGGACGTATGAAAGACATTTATCAGATTTCAAAAGGAGAATAATGGAAGCACTTACAAAGGAAAAGAGATCCGTAGTCCAGCAAGGAGACACGCACAATTCAACCGCGCAGCGGGAGCTGGCCTCAGGATTGAGCACCGAGACACAGGAAATGCTTGACCGTGACGCGAAGGTCTTTTTGCACCAGGCCCTCTCCACGCCAGTAATGAACGTAATGGAGAGCGCTGAGGGCCCCTACATCGTAGATCATGACGGCAACAGGTACTTGGATCTTCACGGCAACGGCGTACACAATGTCGGCTTTAACAACCGAGAGGTAATCACGGCAATCATTCGCCAGTTTACCGACCAGCTGACCTTCACGCCCAGACGGTACACAAACCTTCCAAGCATTGAATTCGCCGAGAAGTTGGCCCAATTGGCGCCGGGAGACCTGAACCGGGTTCTTTTCTGCCCGGGGGGTTCTGAAGCGGTGGAGATGGCGGTCATGCTCGCCAAGCACGTCACAGGTAAGTGGAAGACGATTTCGTTTTGGAGCCAATACCATGGCAATACCTTCCAGGCCGCTACACTCAGCGGCAATGAGCACTTCACCTCCGGGATGGGCCCAATGGTACCTGGAGCCCATCACGTGGCCTATCCCAACTATTACCGCAACCCGTGGGGTATCGACCCGCAAAACCAAGATGAGATTGATGAAAGATATTTGTATCAAATCCGGGAGATATTTCGGCATACGCCCGATATCGCGGCCATTATAGGCACCACGGTTTCTTCAACGCCCTATGTACCCTCTCTCAACTACTGGCAGCAGGTTCGTGAAATCTGTGATGAGTACGGTGCGTTCCTCATTTTTGACGAAATCGTGTGCGGCCTAGGTCGGACGGGCAAGCTCTTTGCCTGCGAGCATTATGTTATTCCCGATGTGGTCGTTCTCGGTAAGTCGCTGGGCGCAGGTATTCTGCCCTTTGCTGGGATTGTCACTAAAGACAAGTACAATGAAGTAGGGGACTTCTCTATTGGTCATTTCACGCATGAAAAGAGTCCCATTTGCGCTGCCGCCGGATTGGCTATGCTGAACTACATGGAGGACAATCAAGTGATTGAAAACGCAGCAGCCATGGGTCGCTACTTGTTGCAAGGTTTTCAGCGCTTAGCGGAGGACTTTGCGTGCATCGGTCAAGTCGATGGTAAGGGCCTGCTCCTGTCGATGGATCTGGTTAAGTCTCATGAAACCAAGGAGCGGGACGAATACCGCGCAAGGGCGATACTCAGCTACTGTCTCCAGCATGGCATCTCTTTTAAGGTGATCGACGGCAACGTGATCACGATGCGCCCCTCATTGATCATCACACGAGAAGATGCAGACTTGATTTTGAAGACTTTTCGAGATGCCTTTGATGCGACCGCATAGTAATTGATATCTTCACTGGATAAACTTAAAACTGAAAATGACCGAGCCTTCCATCAAAGTAGCCATTTTTGATCTCGCAGGTACGACCGTAAAGCACAAGGAAGAAGTACACAATTGCTTTATGGAGGCTTTTGCCCAGGAGGGGATAGCTATCACTTACAATGATGCCAATGAGGCCATGGGCAAGCCAAAAGACGTCGCGATTTCAGAGATATTAGAGGCACGTAGCCAACCGCAGGACCTGGTTGTCAAGATCCACCAATCCTTTAAGCAGAAGATGATCGACTACTATCGGGAGAGCGAGGAAGTGGAGGAAAAAGACGGTGCGTCTGAGCTCTTTCGATGGCTGAGGTCCCAGCAGATCAAAGTGGGTATTGACACGGGTTTTGACCGTCCAACGGCTGATACATTAATGGAAGCCTTGGGATGGTATCGGGAGGAACTGATAGACATCTCAGTCACCAGCGATGAGGTGGCACAAGGTCGGCCCTATCCGGATATGATCCTACGTGTCATGAGCCAACTAGGCATCACGGATAGCACTCATGTCATGAAAGTAGGGGATACCCCAGTCGACCTATTGGAAGGAGATCATGCGAAGGTGAAGTATAATGTGGGAGTGACGACCGGCGCATTTGGGGCGGAGGAGTTGGAGTCGTTTCCTCACACCCACTTGATTGCCGATTTGGAAGAGATCAAAAGTCTCCTACACTCGTAATTTCTTTATACGGTGTTATCTTCTCTGGTAGACGATTCGCAGTCAAGGTAAACTCGTCCAATACTTGATAGACCTTGGCTTGTAGCATGCGCTGACTTCGAGCGCTCATGGTGTCGTAGCCTCTCCAGATTACTTTATTGTGGATATTGTCAAAGACCGAGATGTAGATCGATTCTCCTTTTATTTTGCGCGTACGTCGCTCAAATTCCTCCTGAGGGCCTGTGGACTCTAGCCAATGCCTCATTTTGGGCTGTACCCACGTTTCTAAGGTGTATGTGCCATCATAGATGGTATAGTGCACTAAAACATCAGGGTGGCGATCGTCTAGTTGGTAGCCTAATGCATGAAACCTCTTTTCAATGCCGGATTCAATAGGTTCAGAGAGTGCTCCAGGCATATTCACATTCTTGATCACGAGGAAGGTTTGCGAGTTCCAGTTTTTGTCGGTGATGACATAGTCAAAGGAGCTTCGGTTATCCAATAGACTACAGCCCATTAGGCATAGGCATGCCATGGTTAGCATAGCTAAATTCTTCATTACTTGGCGGTTATGAAATTGAAATTGATGTATCGAAATGTGATACTAAGCTAAGAGCTGCAAGTGTTTCCCAAAATAATTGTGCAGCCAATAGGGGTATTCGATCCCTCAGTTGGCAGATACCGCGATGTATGGTGAAAACGCCATTTTAGCCTGACCACAGACGGGCTGGTTTTATGGGATCAATCGTTTGGCTATCTCTCCTATTTTTTATTTCCACCTTGAATTGGGTTGGAGATATCGGTCGCTCACGACCTGATCGAAACGTTGCGGATCTTCATTTCCTAGCCGCCGGTCTCTAGGACTGCGACATAAACATAGGACACGCGAAGATTGCGTCGGTTGGTCTTTTTTTGAATTGGAGTTAGTACCCTTGCGTATTCCAAAACCACAAAGATGTCACGAGCCCTGAAAGTACTTCTTCCCACATTCTTCATTTTAGTTTTATCTGCTCACACAATATCCTCCCAGTCTTTGGTGAGCTCTCTTGAGATAAATGCAAAGCGTAGTCAACGGATTATGGGCGTGTACTCTGCGGTGAACCAACATTTATGCGTCCTACACGATCATCAAAGCCAAAAGCGGAGCATTAGGATCCACGATAGGCAATTTCAGCTGATCAATACCCGGGAGCTAAGTATGGACGCTTATACCAAGGGAAGAGATATTCCTTTGGGCATCGTTTCCGACGATTCAGCTTTCTATGTCTATTACGATGGAGACAGTTATTGGCCTGTGGGAAAATTGCATGTCTACAAGTATGGTCTTGACCAGAATGATGATAAGGCGAGCCGACTTTCTTTTGACATGGACATGGCTAAGACACGGTATTTGGGCAGTATCAATCAAGACAACCGCTTCTTGCTTCTTTTCCTGAGTCGGAGTGCTGGTACTTTGAATGTCTTCGAGGTCGAAGGACAAGGGATCTCGGCGCAATACCAATTTACATTAGATAAGGAGCAAGCGAGAATGCTGAACGTCTTTGACCTGAAACCGGTGACCAATGAGCATTTTACATCTTTGAAAGATGGCCGCTACCAGAATAAGCTATTCTTAAACGGTCCATCCAATTTGTTTGTGACGATCGAGGCCAAAGGTGAGACGAATATTTTTCAACTTGATCTAAGCCGGGAGGAATTGACTTTGACCACTTTAACCAATGACATTTCCTCCAAATCGAACAGTTCCAATTCCAATATTCTTGGAAGCACTATTTATAAAGTGATCGCCACTTCTGATCGACTCCAGTTGCATATCTACGACCTAGCGTCGAAGCAAATGATCAAAATGTACGATATCGGTCCTTCGGACCGAATTGGACTCAATCAAGGTCGGCCCATTCGTGAAGGTAGATCGGCTCTTTTCACGAATCAAGAAAAGACACTCAGAGGGACTAGTGTGGTACTTAAGAAGCTTACTAAGGGCGATATAGGTATTGCTGTCAATAAGGCAACCGACCAACTGATAGTGGCCGAAATGGGTTCATTTCGGCCATCTCCCACGGCAGGTGCGCCGATTGCTATTGGGCCTACGGGTTCCGCGCCGTTCACTTATGGAAATGGTCCCGACGATCCGGTGACCTCTTCATGGAGAGCTCCAATGAGCTATTATCAGGAAGAGTCTGGAGTGACTACCTCATTTTTGACGTTCCTAGATCCATCAACAGCGAAGTTGTCGAGCGGAGAGGGCTTTAGAAACTCGGTGAATACAATAGACAGCTTCATTCGAAAAATGTACCCTGACGGAGGCGAAATCAGTACGGTCTTGAGGGCTCAGGACATGCTCTATCTGGTCGTATTGGGACCCAAGGGATCAACCATAGAGCTCTATGAATTTCCTTGGTGACTTGATCTCACCAGCGCCACTCTCACTAAATGATGCTGCGATAAGCCCAAGGAGTCACGTTCGTGCGATATAAGCCTCAGGCTCCTTTTCAAAGGACACCTTGCACCCATCACAGCAGAAATACACCTTTTCGCCCTCGTGATCCAGAACGTGCTTTGCCGTACTTTTTTGTACCGGGATTTTGCACACGGGATTGATGTAAAGGTCTTCTATTTCGTTACTGGTCTCTGCGCCTGAGCCCGAGGCCCCGGATCGCTTTTCTTCGATGATTTGGGCGAGAATGGAGATGGCTACCTCTTCAGCGGTCTTCGCTTTAATGTCCAGACCCGCGGGAGTCTTGACCTTCACCAGCTCGTCGTGTTGTACCCCAGATCGCTTCAACTCCATGAAAACGGAATTGGCCTTTTTATAACTGGCTACAAAGGACAAGTATCTTGGCTGTGATTCAATGGCAGCTCTTACACTTGAGGCGTCATCCTCGCCTTGTGTGCAGACCACCACAAAGCTATTGCTGTGTTCTTTGCCTGGCTGAAACTCTTTCAGTGTTTGGACTTTGGCATTGCCAAACATGTCGTCATCCGCCAGGTCAGAGATGACCGTCAAGTCAAATCCTGCGACTTCACCGATCGCACACAAGGCCTTTGCAATGTGGGACCGCCCAAAAATCAAAATCTTCGTCATAGGCAATAGGGGCTCGATGTAAACATCAACGGATCCGCCGCTGGCGCAGGTCATCTTGTAGTTTTTGACACCGCTGACTTCTGGCATATCGGACTTGGGTTCGATCCGGACAAACCTCGGGGTGCCTTCCTCCATGGAGGCAAGGGCTTCCTTGATGATGATCCCCTTGGTGCAGCCTCCGCCGATCCATCCTTTTACTTCCCCACTTTTACTGATAATCGCCTTATCACCAGGCTTTCCCGAAGAGGGAGCGTCCCTTCGAACGACCATCGCTATGGCTTTCGGCTCGTCGAGGTCGTGGCCCTCTTGGATCTCTTTGATCAATGAAGAATTAAACATCGCTTAAAATATTTTCGAGTTCCATCAAACTCTGCAGATTGTGTGCAGATTGAAAATTGTCTACCAAGGGCAGAGCTGCCGCCATGCCGCGGGCGAGTGGTGCATAACCTTCCATGCCCTTCAACGGATTGAGCCATACCAATTTACTGGTTCGCAGCTTGATCTTCTGTATTTCTTCGCTCATCGTCTCGGGTGCTCCATCGTCCAATCCGTCGCTGAGTATGATCGTAATGCTCCTACCATTAAGTACGCGCTTGGCGTACTGCTCGTTGAAGTCGGCCAGGCACTCGCCAATTTTTGTGCCACCTGACCAACTGCGAGCATGGTGACTCATTTCGAGCAGCGTATTCGTGAGCTGTTCTTGCTGTAGAAACTCCGTGATGCGTACAAGATGCGTGCTGAATACGAACGCCTCAATATTCTTCAAGTGGGATTTTAGGGACCATACAAAGCGAAGCAGATAAAATGAATACTTGTCCATGGAGCCGCTTACATCCAGCAGAATCACTAGTCGATGTTTCTCCTTCTTCTTTCTCTGCTTAGCTAAGTCAATGAGTTCCGCGCCATTCGAGAGGTTCTTTCTGATGGATTGACGGATATCGATTGGGCCACGCTTCGACTGTTGCAACTTACGCTTCAATCGATGATTGAGTTGCTGCAGCAGCTTGTTTGTAAGCTCATCGAGAAAGTCACTGTCCATCTCAGCCACCTTGGAAAAGTCGGTGTATTTGAGTGATTCAATCTTGCTGGCCCCTGTGACATTGCTGGCCTCTTCCATCTCTTTGGGCTCTTCCGCGCCTTTTGGCTTGAAGCCCGCCATCACTAGAGAGGATTTTGACTTTTTGGTAATGTTGGTCGAGCCAGTGGAGGTCTTGTGGGCGTAGGTGTGCTTTCTCTTCAGCCAGAATACGTCGAAACACTTGTCAAAGATCTGGTGCTCCTCACCGCACGTGCAGAAGAGAGAACGTAGACCATACCGAAACGAAGCCTCGTCGTGTATGAATCCAAGACTACTCGCCTGTATTGCTTCTTGTGTATGGCTTAGTCCTACAGCGAGTCCGCTTTCTCTACATAGCTCACTGAAGCCAACCATGGCTTCGGTCAGTGATCCGTGATGAGAAAAGTGGACAAGACTCATGGCTAGCTTGCTATCTCTGACAACAGGCTGTCCAAGGAGCCTTTCACCATATCGATGTCACCGTTTGATTTTAAGATACATCCCAGCGTCCTTTCAATGACCTCTGAAGAAAGCGATTGGACCTGCAAAGTGGCCAGGGCATTGGCCCAATCGAGGGTCTCAGCGATTCCTGGAATTTTTTGCAGCTTTTGATGACGCAATTGTGCCACGAAGCTGACGATTGCCCTTAGAAGTTCTTCATCCACCTCCGGATTCTTCTTCTTTAGAATCGCATATTCTTTGGCAAAGGAGGGGAAGTCCACCCAATGATAGAGGCACCTGCGCTTTAGGGCATCACTTAGTTCTCGAGTACGATTGGAGGTCAAAATCACGATCGGCCGGTGAACTGCCTGGACAGTGCCCATCTCCGGAATGCTGATCTGGAAATCAGAAAGTAGCTCCAATAGGAAGGCCTCAAACTCTTCGTCCGCCCGATCGATTTCATCAATCAAGAGCACGGGTGACTTTGAGGCCGTGATGGCTTTGAGAAGCGGTCGCTTCAGCAAAAAATCCTCTCCGAAGATCTGATCCTCAACTTCGGAGGCGGGAGTGTTTTTGTTTTCGCTGATTTTGATGGAGAGTAGTTGGCGCTGATAGTTCCACTCATACACGGCACTGTTCACGTCCAGCCCTTCATAACATTGTAGCCTGATCAGGTCTGTGTCTTGATAGGAGGCAATGATTTTGGATGCTTCGGTTTTACCAACGCCAGGAGGTCCTTCTAGTAATAGGGGCTTCTGCAATTTGGTCATAAGCAGTAGCACCGTTGCCAGTTCCTCTTCGACCACGTATCCGAGGTCGTCGAAGTCCTCCATCATTTGACCTACTTCTTCAATCATGAAGACTAAGCTTCTTTCTTTTTGAAAATGCCCTTCACGGCTGTGCCGACCATTGAGCCAGCCTTCAGGTCGTTGTTGAATTCATCGCCCTTGAGCAGCGCATTGAAGTTGTCAACGAACTGATCCATTAGCTTGGCCGATACATCATTGATTAGACGTGAGCCAAACTGTGCCAATGTCCCCTGGATATTCACCACCATTTGGAAGTCGACGTTGGTATTGCCCTCTTCCTCCTTGGCGAGACCGTTCATGGTCATTTCGGCATTTCCTTTTCCTTTGGAATCCAGTCCTTTTCCCTTCAGGGTCATCTTGTGACTTGCATCATCCATTTCATCGATGGTGATGACACCGTCATACTTTGCTTTGACCGGACCGAATTTTAGGGTGACCTCACCTTTGTAGTTGTTGTCGTCGATCTTCTCTGTGATGGTCGCTCCAGGCACACAGCTGGAGATTTCCATCGGATTGCTAAGGCTCGCCCAGACTTTGTCGATGGGCTCCTCTAGCGTAAAGTTCTTGGTTATTGTCGCTTCCATTGAATGTCGTATTAAAATGAAGTCTGCCGGTAATATGGAACTCAACTACCGGCAGACTGTTTGTGATAGATCTTTTTTTAACCCTCAGCTATGTCCTTATCCAGGACTCCCATATCTTTCAGTTTTTTGAAGATCTTATAGGGAGTGATGGGGATATCCATGTGCGTCACCCCATAGGGCTTTAACGCATCCACGATCGCATTGGCAATCGCAGGGGGCGCGCCTACTGTTGGTGACTCCCCGATTCCCTTAGCACCGATGGGGTGGTGAGGGGAGGGTGTCACTGTGTGACCTGTTTCCCAGTTGGGGGACTCCACCGCCGTGGGTACCAGGTAGTCCATGAATGTACCGTTGAGGATGTTGCCATCATCATCGTAGATCAACTCCTCGTACATAGCTGGCGCAAGACCCTGTGTCAAACCGCCGTGCACTTGCCCCTGGGCCACCATCGGGTTGATGATATGACCCGCATCATCGATCGCGACGAATCGTCTGACTTTGATCTCGAAGGTCTCTTTGTCGATATCAACAACGCAGATGTAGGCACCCGATGGGAAAGTCAAGTTGGGAGGATCGTAGTAGTGTGTTGCCTCAAATCCCGCTTCCATTCCCTGTGGGTGGTTGGTGTATGACGCAAACACGATTTCCTGAATCGTTTTTGATTTCTCAGGAGCACCTTTTACGAAGAACTTACCAGGCTCCCACTCGAGGTCATCCTCACTTACTTCCAGCAGGTAGGCTGCGATTTTTCGTGCCTTGTCACGGAGCTTCCGGGCGGCAACGGCTGCTGCAGCACCCGCCGTGGGCGTAGACCGCGAGGCGTACGTTCCCAGTCCGTAGGGAGCAGTGTCCGTATCACCTTCCTCTACCTGGATATCCATGGCAGGTATTCCCAGCTCTTCTGCGATGATTTGAGCGTAGGTCGTTTCATGACCCTGTCCCTGCGACTTGGTGCCGAATCGGGCGATCGCTTTCCCAGTAGGGTGCACCCTGATCTCCGCGCTGTCAAACATCTTGATGCCTAGGATGTCAAAGTCTTTGGACGGTCCGGCACCGACGATTTCGGTGAAAGTGGAAAGTCCAATACCCATCAATTCTCCTTTCTTTCTCTTTTCCGCTTGCTCCTCTCGGAGTTTGTCATACTCGACGGCCTTCATGGCCAGTTTCAACCCTGCTTCGTAGTCGCCGGAGTCATACTCCCAACCCGTTGGAGATGGATAGGGAAACTGATCCTTCTTGATGAAGTTGTCGAATCGAAGCTGGGCTGGATCCTTCTCAATTTCTAATGCAAACCGGTCTGTGATCCGCTCGATGGCGTGGACCGCTTCCGTCACGCGGAACGAGCACCGATAAGCTACGCCGCCCGGAGGCTTGTTGGTGTAGACTGCGTCTGCTTCCATGAAGGCGTTGGGGTAGTCATAGGACCCCGTGCCGATGGAGAACATACCCGTGGGAAACTTAGATGGGTTGGCGGCAGCATCCGTGTAGCCGTGATCCGCCAGGACTTTCATCCGTGTAGCCAGGATCTTACCATCCTTGGTTCCCGCCATCTCCGCTGTGATGTGGTAGTCACGAGCGAAAGAGTCAGCCTGCAGGTTTTCTGAGCGATCTTCGATCCACTTCACGGGTTTGCCGATGAGGAATGAGGCCGCTATGGCAATCACGTAGCCGGGATACACCGGTACTTTGCCACCAAAACCGCCACCAATGTCCGGTGATATCACACGTACTTTTTCCTCAGTGATGCCCACATGGCCTGCGACTAATGCGATCACCGTGCGGATGGCATGAGGAGCCTGAGTGGTCATGTACATGGTCAAGTGATTCTCCACCTTGTTGTAGTCAGCTACACAACCACAAGTTTCTATCGATGCGACGTGGATCCTGGGGATATGCATTTGCTCCTTGACCACGACTTCGGCCTCATTGAAGATCTTTTCGGTCTCTTCCTTCTGACCTACTTCCCAGTGCCAGATGTGATTGTCTGTTTTGCCCTCCTTATCTGTGCGGAGGACCGGAGCGTCTTCATCCAGCGCTTTGTAAGGATCTACAACGGCTTTCATCACCTCGTAGTCGACTCTCACTTTCTCTCTGGCGTCTCTTGCAATGTATTTTTCAGTAGCAATAATGGCAGCGACCTCCTGCGCCTGATACATCACTGTATCGGTTGGGAGCACCATCTGGGTATCCGACATGAGCGTCGGCATCCAGTGAAGATTGTACTGCTCGAGGTCCTTTCCAGTGACCACGGCCAAAACACCGGGTATGGCCAGGGCCTCTGATGCATCTATACTCTTGATTTTGGCATAAGCATACGGGCTCCGGACTATATCCATGTACAACATGCCGGGAAGCTGTACGTCATCGGTGTATTTGCCTTTTCCATGAACAAAACGAGCATCCTCTTTTCGCTTCATGGAGTGACCCATTCCGCTGATCTCCTTTGAAGTTTTACACTGTATCACTTTCTCTTCTCTTTATTGGGTTATTCGACAAATTGAGGTTCGGTGCTGGGCGTCTCTTCACCACGCATCTTTGCACCTGCATATTGGATCGCCTTGACGATGTTGTTGTATCCCGTGCATCGGCAAAGGTTGCCTGAGATACCCCATCGGATTTCTTCCTCTGTTGGGTTAGGGTTCTTTTCCAGCAGCTCTACTGCGCGGAGCATCATGCCGGGTGTGCAGAATCCGCAGTGCAGACCGTGATTTTCTTTGAAACCTTCTTGAAGGGGATGCATGCCCTCTGCCGTAGCCAGACCTTCCACAGTCGTGATCTCCTTACCATTGGCTTGAACCGCCAGGATGGTGCAAGACTTGGCAGACTTGCCATCAATGAGGATGGTACAAGCTCCGCAACTTGATGAGTCGCAGCCAATGTGGGTTCCGGTCATATGGAGATTTTCTCGGATGAAATGAACGAGCAATGTTCTGGGCTCGACTTCCGCGGTGAACTCCTCACCGTTTATCTTCATTGAAATTGATTTTTTCATGCTTATTACTTTTTGGCCTGCTTACGCGTTGGCGCGCTCAAGGGCTTTGTGGATCATTCTTTTTGTCAGAACACCGATGATTCGGCGTTTGTAATCCTCATCACCGCGAAGGTCCGCGGAGGGGTTACAATCTTCGGAGGCGTACTGCGCCGCTTTCGCGATGGCCTCATCGTCCACTTTCGTACCGACAAGCGCCTCTTCTGAGCGCGCAGCCCTCATAGGTGTCGGATTCACGTTGGTGAGACCAATACCGGCGTAACTACAAGTGCCGCTGTCATCCAACACCAACTGTACAGCTACACCCCCCGTGGCATAGTCACCAACTTTTCGCTCAGTTTTATGATATGCGTTACCGACTTTTCCCTTCATCACAGGTACCCTGATCTCGGTCAGGATCTCGTTCTCTTCTACTGCGGTAGCATAAAAACCATAAAAGAATTCGTCAATGGACACGTTGCGTTTGCCTTCCTTGCCCGTGATCTCCACTTCGGCATTGAGGGCGATCATCACCGCGGGATGATCATTCGCCGCATCGCCGTGGGCCAGGTTGCCGCCGATCGTGCCAAAATTGCGCACTTGCGGGTCGGCGATGAGTTTCGCAGCGTCTCTAAAAATTGGAAAGCTGTGCCCCACTTCCTCGGAATCTTCGAGCTCAGTTTCCCGAGTCATGGCACCGATTCGGAGGTGCCCGTTTTCAAAGTTTGCGTAAGCCAGGCCTGGAATGTTGTTGAGGTCGATCAGATGCTCTGGTTCAGCAAAGCGCAGTTTCATCATAGGGATGAGACTGTGTCCGCCAGCCAGGATCTTCGCCTCGTCACCCAGCTCCTCCAGGAGGTCCAATGCCTCCTCAATGGTAGATGGAGCGGAGTAATCAAAAGATGAAGGAATCATAAATAAGTGTCTGTTTGGATATAATTTTCACAAAAACCCGTAAACAGGTAGAATTATTTTAACAACCTTCCAAAGGGAGTGTTTGCAACAGATCTCGCTGGAGCGTATTTAGAAACGGTCTAAATAAGAGGAGTGCGACCGGCTGTAGAAGGAATCTCACACAACGATCACCTGCACGGAATTTACTTTCGTGAGTGAGTTGTTCAGGAGCTTCCAGGGAGCATTTGTTTGGTCGCGATAGTAAAGATTGCCATTAGTCGTTCCAAAGATGAGCAGGCCCTTTAGCTTGGCAAAGGAATGTCTAAGCACGATGTCGAAGGTAGGTTCCTCCGGCAAGCCCTCGTTGTTTTCGGCCCAATCCTCACCCCAATTTTCTGTTTTGAAGATCTGTAGTTGTAGAGATGGGGCTATTCGCTGCTCATCGCTTTCTACTGGAATGACCCAGGCCTTCGCCGGGTCGTCTTCGTCAACGGCCAGGGCAAAACCGTAGTATGGCACACCTCCGCGGACGGATACATCTTGCCAGCTCGCCCCCTGGTCTTTCGAGTAGAAAATGCCACAGTGATTTTGCTGCCAAAGTACATCGGGGGTGGATGAGGAGATCAAGACACGATGCGGATCGTGCCCAACTTCCACATTGGGATTGGGCAGATAGGTAGCCACTAAGCCTCTATTGCGGACTGCCCAGGAGTGGCCACCATCTCTTGTTTCAAAGACACCGGCGCAACTTACCGCTATGTACAAGTGATTGGAATCTCTAGGATCGATTTCAATCGAATGAATAAAGGGCTGGTCACTACCCGCACCAAACCACTGGCCCTCTTTTTGGCGACTCGGGTGAGTCCAAAGGGACTTGACTAACAGACAGGACTCACCACCGTCGATGCTTTTGAACAAGCCCCCGGGCTCGGTTCCCAGCCACAAAACATCGGGTTGGTCCGAGCCACCGTGAGACATGCACCAAATCTGCTTGAGTTTCGCGCGTTTTCCATCATTGAAGGTCGCGC
>JBCCXG010000004.1:0-27312 GCA_039191945.1 Bacteroidota bacterium | reverse complement strand
GGCATATGGGTGGAAGTGATGCCAATCCACGTCCGGGCTTCGATCACTGGATTTCGTTCAAAGGCCAGGGGCCCTACACGGATCCCACCTTCAATATTGATGGCGTGGAAATCGCGCGGGAAGGGTACACTCCAGACTTGCTCACTGAATACGCTGTGAAGTACCTCAATAAGGCAAATGACCGGGATGAACCCTACTTTCTCTATCTGTCACACAAGTCCATCCATGAGCCCTTCACGCCTGCTTCCAGGCATGAAAACGCCTATGATGGCTTCACCGCACCCAGGCCCGATACCTACGAACCACACGAATCCAAACCCGCCTGGCTCAAGGCGCAAAAGAGGAGCTGGCACGGCGCGGAGCGTGATTTCAGCATCGAGGATTATGGTAGTTTTGATCACTTCTTTGAGCTGTACAGTGAGTGCATGCTAGGCGTTGATGAAAGTGTAGGGGCGATTGTCGAGGCTTTGGAGAACCTTGGCCAGCTCGACGAAACGATCATTATCTATTACAGCGACAATGGCTACCTGATCGGAGAGCATGGCCTGATCGACAAGCGTGTGATGTATGAAGAGTCGATACGAGTACCGGCTTTTGTGCACTGGCCGGAGGGTATTCGGTCGAGTGGCACCAATGACTCCTTTATACTCAATATCGACCTGGGTCCCACAATCCTCGATTTGGCAGGCGCACCGATCCCCGAGCCAATGCACGGATTGTCTTTTGCACCCCTCATTCGTCGTGAATCGGTCGATTGGAGATCGTCGTTTCTCTATGAATACTTCATCGATCCCAACGCCGTACAGACGCCAACTATTTTTGGGCTGAGAACCGACGAGTACAGCTACATGACTTATCACGGGGTGTGGGATGTCTACGAACTGTACGATATGCAGAAGGATCCGCAGCAAATTGTCAATTTGTTGGGAGGGGTTGAGTACGGTATCGGGTACGGAACGTTCTTGCGCCACGTCAATCGGCAGTTGCCTGAGCTGGCACCTACCGTAGAGCGATTGGAGACAGAACTCGACGCTATATTGCAAGCCACCGGAGGGAGCCGAGTCCCTAAATGGCAAAAAGACTAAATATGCGGATTGTAACCCTGATGCTCATCGGATCTCTGCTGGCCGTTTCAGGTCATGGTCAGGAGCTGGTAGCATACAAAACGATTGACACCACGACGCTCTATTTGGAAGTCCACCGCCCCGCGGACATGCAGCGCGAAGACACCTATCCGGCTTTGATTTTCTTTTTTGGTGGGGGCTGGCGTGGAGGTGACCGAGGGCATTTTCGAAGGCAGGCGCGGTACCTCTCCAAAAGAGGACTTGTGTGCTTCCTGGCGGACTACCGTACCTTTTCGAAGCACGCCACGGACCCCTTCGAATCACTCAAGGATGCAAAGTCGGCGATGCGATTCCTTCGAAAGCATGCGGGCCGTTGGCAGGTGGATCCCAATCGAATCATTGCTGCAGGCGGATCTGCAGGTGGCCACTTAGCAGCAGCCACGGCGTTGGTCCGGTACTTTGATGACCCTGCAGATGATCTGACCATAAGTCCAGTACCGAATGCACTAGTGCTGTTCAATCCTGTGATTGATAATGGTCCTGGTGGTTATGGGTACGAACGGGTGGGGGAGCCCTATCGCGACTTCTCCCCTTTACACAACATAAGGTCGGGAGCGCCACCCACCCTGCTTTTATTGGGAACGGAAGATGCCTTGGTCCCTGTAGAGACGGCAGAGTATTACCGCTTAGTGATGGAGAAGGTAGGCAGCAGATGTGACTTAATCCTCTACGAAGGTTCCAAACACGGGTTTTTCAACTACGGCAGGGATGGAGATCGCTATCAGGAGACGTTGACAGCAAGCGACGAGTTCCTGCAGTCTTTAGGTTATCTATCGAGAGACCCCGTTATCTCCATGGAATAGATCCAAAGAGGGGGGAAGTTAATTTTTACCCCGGTTTTTGAAAAAATCTCATCGAAATCTCATCCGTCTTGCCAAGCTTTCGTTAAAGGACATGAACGTCTAGTTCTTCCAATCAATCTGACAATTTTCTTGCTATAATTTTTCGATGTGACTGGCATCGCAGCTTGTGCTGAGGTCCGAGGCGTTCGACGAAACTATTCATATATTTTAACCATTTTGAAAAGCTAGTTATGAGTACTATCAGACTAGGTGATGAAGCACCAAATTTTACAGCTCAATCTACGGAGGGAGAGATCAATTTTCACGAGTGGCTCGGCGATGGCTGGGGCGTACTTTTCTCACATCCAGCTGATTACACGCCAGTTTGCACCACTGAGCTTGGGACGGTCGCTAAGTACAAAGCGGAGTTTGACAAGCGCAATGTGAAAGTTGTGGCGCTCAGCGTCGATGGGTTGGATTCCCACAAAGGTTGGATTGGTGATATCAATGAGACGCAGCAGACCACGGTTAATTTTCCGATTATTGCTGACGAGGACCGCAAGGTGTCTGAGCTATATGACATGATCCACCCCGCGGCTAACGATAAGCTCACGGTACGATCGGTATTTGTGATCGGTCATGACAAGAAGGTCAAGTTGATCATTACTTACCCTGCTTCCACGGGTCGTAATTTTGATGAATTGCTGCGTGTCATCGATTCGTTGCAGCTCACAGCTTACCACAAGGTGGCTACTCCTGCCAATTGGAAGGAAGGAGAGGACGTGGTGATTGTACCTGCGGTCGCCAACGAAGATATCCCGGCGCTTTTTCCTAAAGGCCATACCGAGGTAAAACCGTATTTGAGGGTTACTCCTCAGCCTAATTTGAACTAAGTTCAAAATAGCAAGAAGACTTCCGAAGTCTCTATGAGCGTAAAGCAGACTTCGGAAGTCTTTATTATCAAGGGGGTGTCCCAAAAGCAAAAACAGACTCCTTCCACAGCTTGCCTGGCAGGCAGGCGCAGCGAAGGATCTTTAGGTATTGATGATCGGATCTTTGGGGCATTGAGATTGTTCCGACTGTGCGTCCCGGTTCCGTCTGTCTGACGAGCTTTTGAGACAACTCCGGCTTTTTTTGTGGGCGCACGGGCCCGTGCCTTAGCCCATCACACTCAGCTCCCTCGCGGCGGCCTCAGCCCTGTCTTTGCCGGTAGGCAGGCTTCCTCCTCGCGACCCATCGCGCATGCTCCGTCGTCTGAGACGTCGCCTTCTGCCCTTTCAAGACTTCCGAAGTCTCTAGAAGGTCTTGTGTAAGATTTGTGAGGTCGGCTTTCATTACTCTGAGTTACTCATATGTCCATTGCCTTAATCCTTATGGTTTGGCGAGAGGACTTTCACAAATCCGCCGTTATCGTGGAGCTCGCTATACCCGTTGGAACACTCCCGAGCCACTTGGAGACTTCGGAAGCCTGATCTCTGATAAAAGAACTCGCTTACTTTTCCAGAACCACCCGAAACCCGACAACTTTCGGTTCGAATAACTCGCCCTTGGCATCTACATAGTCATAGGCACTGAATCCATAGTAGCCAGGGCCACCATTCTTTTGGCAAAACTCAGCGACATTACCTCCCAGATCGTACAAGCTGGCGTTCTTCACTTTTTGTGCCTTAAATGAACCCACGGGCTTGATAAGGGGCTCTTCAACTTCACTGAGCTTGCTTTCCAATTCCTTGGCATCGTCGATGGTCAAAGCATAGCCCGCCCAATAGTTCAGACTGTTTTCCTTGGCGGCAACTTTCAGTGCTTCCTTGTGGAGGCTTTCTCCCTCGTCAGCGGAGGGTAATCGATAGCTTTTTCCTGTGACGTCATTTAGCCAGTTGATATACGCTTGCGCCTGCTCGAAAGTAATACCGGACACGGGGTGGTTCCCCTTTGTCGCCTCAAAAGTGTGATCGGAATTATGGCTATGGTATTGTTGGTTGGTCACCTCAAACCGCCCAATGGAGATCGAGTCCTCCTGCAGAGCCACCACTTCCGGTATGAGGCTCCCGTTTTGCATTTCACCGTAGTGTCCCTCGGTCGTCACTGCCTTTTGTATGGCCAGGAGGTTGGCCAGGGGACTGTCAGGTTTAAAAGACTCATTCTTTGGATCGTCGGTGCCGAAGAGATGCTGGTCAAACCAGGCCATTTCCTCTTCCACTTTGCGCAGCTGATGACTTAGCTTTTGCAAGCCGTGGGGCTGTCCTGGAAACCAAAGGAACCGTACCTGCGCTTTGCCTACTTGCTGTAACGCTCTATAGTATTCCCAACCTTGATCGCGCGGGACGGCACGGTCTTCACTGCCATGAAAAATGATGGTAGGGGTTGTCACTTTTTCCAGCTCGAAGAGTGGTGACTTGATGATGTACTGCTCATTGTAGAATTTGCCGTCGACATCGTCCCAGGGCGCACCTCCAAAATAACTCCTGTCGAAAGTGACCCCAAAACGGCAAGTGCCGAAGTCGGAAGTCCAATTCACATCCCCGGCGCCGGCAGCGGCTACTCGAAAAAGATCAGGATAACGTACCGTCAGCATTGTTGCCAGGATCGCCCCATTGGACCAGCCCATTACGCCCATTGAGTCTCTGTCGATTTTGCCTTGTCCGTCGAGTAGGTCGATGCCTTTGAGGATGTCTTCCATTTCAGGTTCGTAGTAGTTGCCCTTGATCGACTCGATGAACTCGAGACCATGGGAAGCTGATCCGTGATAGTTGGGCTTCAGGATGAACGCCCCACGCTGCGCGATGAGGTTGTGAAAATAGGCCCATCGATCGCTCCATCGATCGATGTCCGTGCCTGTGGGTCCTCCATGAATGGCCACGATCAAGGGGTACTCTTTTGCTTCCTCATAATCGTGGGGGTAGTAGAGGATGCCCGTCACTTCGTCGTCATTGTAGCCGGTCCAGGTGATATTTTCCGTCCTGGATTTTTGCTTCTTCTCCCAGGAGGTGTTGAGTTTGACGAGTTCTCTCGTTGGGTCAATGCTGACGCCCTTTTTCCCCACTTCGTAGTCAGCGATCCAGTATTGATTGGGCACGGAGGCTGTGGAGTACACGAAGATCATTTGAGTGAAATCCTTGTCGACGGCTGCAAGCTGCACATGATCTTGCTGGTCTCCCAGGTCGGGCATCTCTGTTCGCCAGCTGTCTCCGTTCTTCCGGTAGTAGGCCAGCTTGCGCGTGGTTCTGTTGGCTAGCTGTACCCACGCATCATTGCCGGACACGATATACCCCTGGATACCCAAGGGCCAGTCACCGCTGACTTTGCTTGAGGTCTTGGTGCCGATATCAAAGTGATACAGCTCTGCCATCCCGCTACCCCCGATCTCGGGGTCGGAGGCGGAAATGGCTGCGAAGTAAAAGCCAGCGCTATTGTGTGTGAATGTAAATTGCGAAGGCTTGTAATAGTCCGTCAATATTTCTTCTCGGCCGCCTGCTTCCAGATCCCACAAGTACTGTTTAGGCGCAGGCTGACCGTCGGCAGCGTAGTGGGGAGACATAATATGTCGGGTCACCAGCCACTTACCATCTCGAGAAATATCATAGTCAGCAATAGGAAATCGATTATCCGTCAAGCGTTTGAACTTCTTGTCTTGCAAGTGATACTCGTAGATTCGGGAGGGCTTGAAGTGTGCTGTATCCTCAATGACCTGGACATTGTCTTTGGCCTTGGCCAGTTCCATTTCGTAGAGGGACTTTCCTTCTTGCGATCTGAAAATGAGTCGGTCATCCAATACTTTCAGCTCAGAGATGCTGGTAGACAGGGAATCAACCACGTAGGGTTCGCCTCCATAAATGCTCAATGCCCAAATGGCCTGGCTTTTCTTGCGAGAGGAGAGAAAATAGATGATCGTTCCATCCTTGGAAAACCTGGGATTCCGATCGCTGTCCTCTGTTCGGGTAAGACGAATGCTCTTAAAGCTATCTCCATCCGGCAAGTCCAGTCTGGTGAGATACAGGTCGCTGATGAACCGATCTTTGGACTTCGATGGCCGACGCTTCACCCAGACGACCGATTGATTGTTGGGCGCAATATCAAAATCCGAGGCGGATTCCTGTTGGATCAAGTCCTTGGGGGACCATTTGCCGTTCTGAGCGTCAAGGGCCGTCGAGACCAGTAATAGAGCAATGGCAAACCCGTAGTATCTGAGTGGTAGCGTCTTCATGGATTGGGTGGCTTTAAGCGGCCTTGAAATTAGCTAAAACTCACAAACCCCTAGGGAACACTTGGATATCCAGGCATTGTTCCCAGGTTGTGGTGATAATGGGCACTTGGACGGGGGAGAGCATCCGGCCCCCGGCGGGGACTACCGAAGTCTGAGAAAGCCAGTCAGAGACTTCGGAAGGTTGGAACCTTATTCATTCCTTATGCTCTCTGTGGGGTTGGCGGCAGCCGATTGGAAGGTTTTGAGAGTTACCGTAAACAGTGCAATCGCGGTCGCGGCTATACCTCCCAAAAGGAACGCGTACCAGTAGTCCAGGATCAAAATGCGATAAGCAAAGTCTTTGAGCCAGTTGCTGATGAAGTACCAAACGGCGGGCAACGCAAGAACCGTGGCGATTATCACCAGCATCAGAAATTCACGTGAGATCAACTCGATGATCTGTGAGACTGAGGCACCCAGTACCTTTCGGATGCCCAGCTCCTTTTGCCGCCGCTGCGCGCTGTAAGCTGCCAGCCCAAAGATTCCAAGGCAGGCCAGCAGGATAGAAATACCGGAGAACGCGGTGAATACCCGGGCTTGTTGCTGTTCCTGCTCGTAGAGCCGCGCCAGCCGATCGTCCAGAAATTCATATTCCAGTGGGTAGGCAGGGGAGAGTTCCTTGTGCACATCTTCGATGAATGCCAAGGTCTCTCTTAATTCAGCGGTCTTCACTTTGAGAGCGAGCCTTCGGTGATTGCCTCCGGTGATGATCGCTAGAGGCTCGATCTGCTCGTGTAGTGAGAGAAAATGAAAGTCCTCTACAACCCCAATGATCTTGAGATCGTCCAGCCCCCAACCGGGCAGCTCCACCGGTTGATTGAGCACCTCCTCGGGAGTCAATCCATATCCTTCGACAGCCTTCCGGTTCAGGAGTACGCGTTGACTTTCATCGGTAGTGATGTCCTTGGAGAAGCCTCGCCCTGCAATGACGTCGATGTCAAAGAGGTTCAGATAATGCACATCGGTAAATAGGGTCCGAAGTCGTTGACCATCGGTGGATTTGGGAATAATGAAAGTAGAAGCGTCGTAAAAGCCTCCTGGCTCCCCGGACATCATCGAAGCTTGTGTCACAGCTGGATGCTCTTCCAGCCGCTCTTTGAAGAGCTCCCGCTGGCTTCTGATCTCTGAGCTATTGAGTCGGATGAGTAATATCGAGGCCTGGTTGAATCCCAGATCTTTGGAGGCCAGGTAGTCGTTTTGAGCGTTGATCAGGAGCGTAGCGACGATGAGAAAGATAGAGATCGCAAATTGCGCGATCACAAGAACTTTACGAACGCCTTGTCTGCTGATATTGGATTGCAGTCCCTTCAAGGCCGACAAGGGGCGGAAGGAACTCATCAGCATCGCCGGCTGCGCTCCGGAAATGAGCAGCATCACCAGGAACAAGATCACGAGAAAGACCCAGAGCTGCTGATCACCCCACGACGGTGTTATTGCTATTCCCAGGAAGTCCCCAATCGTTGGGATGGTGAACCAGCTGATCACAAGCGCCACGGCGAAGGATAGACTAAGGATGAGCATGGACTCCCCGAGAAATTGTAGCGCGAGTCGCCCCTTGTTCACCCCCAGGACCTTCCTTACGCCGACTTCTTTGCTACGTAAAAAGGACTGCGCGATGGATAGATTGACATAGTTGAAGCATGCAATGAACAATATGCCGAAGGCCACCATGGTCAGGATGTAAATGGATTGCAAGTTGCCATGTCGCACAAAGTCGTACCGGGTACTTGCATCGAAGTAGATCTCCCGGAGTGGTTGGGCCATCAGTCCCATCCCGCTGCCGGTCGCTTCAAACATGTCGCCCATGTACTTTATCATGAACTCATTGAGTCCGGCTTCAAGGCTTGCCACTACTTCTTCTGAGGGGATGCGCGCATAGGTGTAGAGTGAGTTGTTCCACCAATTGGCCGAAAAGGATTCGAAGCGTTCGTACACGCCTATGGACAGTACCATATCAAACTCAAGGTGTGAGCGTGCGGGCATCTCACCGAGGATGCCGGTTACAACAAATGAGAACTCACTATCGAGCGTGAGCTCCTTTCCGATGGGGTCTGTACTGCCGAAATATTTGGTGGCCATGGCCTGGCTCAAGACGGCTGAATTGGTTCCACGTAAAACCTGGGACTCGTCGCCAATTGCCAGGGGGAAAGAAAAGAACTGAAAGAAATTGGAATCGGCAAAGAGCAGTCCGTCCTCCACAAAGTTCTGATCTTCGATTGTGATCAAGCCGGGCTGCGGCATCGCCCGTGTGACCTCCTCCATCGAGTTTGGAAAGTCATTGGCAAGGGCTTCCGCATAAGGAGCAGAACTGAGGCCTATCTTATAATTTTGACCATTCATTTCACCCACACGAAGGAAGCGGTAGATCTTATCCCCGTCGGCGTGAAAGTCGTCCGTTGAGAGCTCTGTGGAAATGTAGAAATAGAGAAATAGGGTGGCAACAAGGCCGAGGGTGAAGCCTAATAGACTGATGAAAGTGGCGGCTCTGTGTTTTAAGAGGTTCCTGAAAGTGAGCAAGGGATTGAATACAAACATAGATCCAGTGATTTGAGTATTGATTGACCTTAGCGTTGAGAATCTAATGTAGCGGAGTACCTCGAACCAGTACAGTAGCTTATTGAGTGCTCCTGGCGGTCGTTCTGCATAATATTCGCAGAGGTTTCCTTCGATTTCCTCCACCAATTCATCCCGACAAAAGGTCTGAATAATCCGTAGAGAAAGAGGAGGGGGAGTAGATGGCGGTGACTTAGCCATAAAAGAACTTGAGATCGATGGCGGGAATCTGTTCCCATAAGGTCGCACGTTGATCCCGCGCGGTCACCAGTGCGCTCTTTCCCGCCACGGTCAACTCATAGACTCGCTTTCGTCGACCTCCCCGCGTTTCCGTGGCCCCGGCCATCTCGGACTGCAGGAAGCCTTTTTTCTCCAGTCGCGATAGTGTGGTGTGCAATGCACCCATTGAGATCGAGCGGTTGACTTGATCTTTTAACTCCTCACGGATTTGGTTGACGTATGCATCTTCCTTTAAAATGAGTACGACAAGCAGTAAGAGCTCTTCAAATTCTCCAAGGTTGGCCCCCTTCATTAGTTTCTATTTTGTAGTACTTACGAAGGGAGCGTTTTATTTGTTTCTATAATGTAGGAGTTTTTTGACTTTGGAGACCTTATCGTGCCGGATGCAAGGTATTCCATGCTTACCTCCTTTGACCTTACCACCCGTTACGGTGATTGATCCATAGCAGGTTGGCGAGGAAAGAATGAGCTGCAGCACCCACTTAGTTGCGAGTGGAGCAGTGGCTAAGAAGGGTCCTAGTCCGGTTCAGTCAGGTACCTAATGGCCTCCTCACGACTCCAGAAATGGACCAGCTGGAAGTCCTCCGTGCTGACTTCCTTACAAAGAGCAAAAGCCGCCGCACCCATTGCTGCCCATCTTAGCACATAGGGCTGGATCGCCTGGGCGAGGTGAAAGAGCTGCTTGTAGGATCGGGTATTCACTTTCACATTGTGGACAATATCAAGGACGCAGAGGGACTTCGGAGCCGCTGATTGGACATGCACTTCGATCATCCGCATGAAAGCAAAAATCTCATCGCCCTCAAGGTTTGAATAATCACAAACAAGAATGGTACATCCGTTGTGACATTCGGTGCTTATTCGGCCTTTGTCAACGGCCATGGTCGGTGTGAAAGTCATTACGATAATTTACAGCTTTGGATGGCCTAAAACAACAATACCTAAAAAATACCTGGTGGCATTGGACGGTCGAGATCTCTAGATGACGACGAGGTTCGGTGTATCCAATTGGAGGAAGTTAAGCAGGCCAGTGCTGAAAATCGACTGTGCGTACGTGAATGGCCGTACTTCGTGGTTGGGCTGGGATCGGTGAGCTGCTCCGAGGTATTGTGCGAGATCCGTGGAGGCAATCAACTACTCTTAGTAGGTGTCTTTTCTGCAGAAAGGATTGTGGAGCACTGATGGGTTAGGGTGGGACTAACTTGTTTTACCTTAGGGACAGTGAGCAATGATGATAAGCGCATATCGATTTCGATACTCCTCGCGGAGGTTTCTCGTTCGGGGCCAGTAGCCGAGGCACTGGATCTTTATCAGAAAGCCCTGAGTGAAGATGGGCAATTCGAACCTGAGGTCCTGATGCCTATATTGATGCTTAGGATACGGACTGTGGCGGAGGAATACAATGAGCTAAAGCGGTGCGTCCTCGCGTTGAACGATCATGTGGAGGAGGTGCTCGAAAAGGCTAAGGAGCTGATCAAGCAGATGGCGCAACTTGTCTCGGTGATAATGGCTGGTGACGAGAAGGTATTGGCGACGACTTCGGCCGGCGATTTGAAAGAAGCTGTAGCTACCTCTTTGGCGCGCTTTGAGGGTTTGGTCTTGTCCATTGCTGATCATGGGATGTCCTGCCTTGACCTTAGTGCACAAGCACTTGTGACCGAACACGAGTCCCTGTCAAAGCTATATTCGCGGGGTGCTTCTGAACCTATCAGATTGCAAGCGGCATTGCAAAGGGTGGATCGGAGGCTGAGCGACTATCAGAAGGCCATTGCCTGGAAGAAACTAAAGGAGGAGCTGGCTGAGGTCATTGATGGCCTCTTTTCGATGTTTGATGATATCAGGGCCACCAATAAACGCATACAGGACAGAAAAACCCTCAATCCGTCCGATACGATCAATGTGCGTGTGGAGTCTACGCTTTGCGTTGAAAAGGTTGAGATATTGGCCAACTCCCTTAGCCAATTGATCAATTTCGTTTACCAAAGTGTAGTCAGCCAGGAACAATTGCTCGACGCCATTCGATGCTATCGCCTGATACTGTCTAGACTGATGGAGAGGAAGCCTTTGTCGAACACAGCGCGTCGGTAGACCTAAGGGGCTTTCGGAGGTCTGGCTTACCTGTAGCATCTGGGTAGCTGTTCAACGCTACCACCTTTGGTAAAATAGACCGATCCGATAGCTATCGGATGGGAGAGGGTATCCGCAGGGACCGCATTTGCTCGAAGTGAAGCCCCTGGCAAAATAGACTGGATGGAAGTGACAGCCGCCGTGGGTAGGGGGTTGTCAGCGGGGGCGAGCTACAGCGGACAGCCGGACGAAATGCGGCGAAAAACCACTAACTGCTCTCTCCCATGAACTCCACCTCGGGAGCCGGATTTTCCAATCTCAGCAAGTCAGAGGTATCCCCCAAAACTTCGTCGATGAGGCCGTACGCTTTGGCTTCTATGGCATTGAGATAGCGATCGCGGATGAAAAACTCCTCGATCTCTTGCCAGGAGTGACCGGTGTTCTTACCGATGATATGAAAGAGCTGAGTCTGGAGCCTTTCCTGCTCTCGTGTGGCAATGCGGACATCTTCCGTGTAGCCTTTGGCTCCACCACCTGAAGGGTGCATATGGATGGTGGCGTGCGACAGTCCAAAGCGCTTGCCTTTTGCTCCACAAGTGAGCAGTGCGGTGGCCATACTCCCAGTAAATCCCAGGGCCACGGTCGATACAGGTGCAGAGATCATTTGCATGGCGTTGTAAATGGCCAGTCCGGCATATACAACGCCTCCGGGCGACTGGATGTACATGTCGATAGGTCGCTTGGGATCCTGACTGTTGAGGTAGAGCAGCTGGGCGACGATGACGTTGGCCATTTGGTCTTCGATTGGGGCCCCAAGGAAGATGATGCGCTCCTTGAGCAGTAGGCTATAGATGTCAAAGGCCCGTTCTCCACGGCTGCTCTGGTCGACTACCATGGGGATCAAGTTGGATTGTATCATGGGATGGTTACTTTTTGAAGATTTTGCCGATCAGCTGTTGAAAGGACCGATGCTTTTTCTGGCTAAAGAGTTCGTGCTGTGCCTCAGCGATCTCTGACCGAAGTAATTCCCGACCATACCGTCTGATCGTATCGACAGCGTGTTCCTGATGTACGATTTTGTGAGCGAGATCGGGATTGATTAGGGACTCGGCCTGGAAAAGGAGCTGCTCCTTAGCGTCGCCCTGGCCTGTCAAAAGCTCTTCTATTCGGCGGGTTTCAATCAGTGAAGTCCTCATAGGCTAGGGCTCTTTTTTTGACCTCTTCCCGGACGGTTTCCAGGCACTTGTACTTTTGGACCGTGGCTGACCGCTCGCTACGGTAGCCAAACCTGCCGGCCAACTCCTGCATAGACAACCGCTCATAGTAAAAGGACTGGAGCAGCTGGAGGCACCGCTCACCGGCGACCTTCAGAAAGGCTAAAATCCGATCTTTGGAAGGATCATTCTGTGTCTCTTCTGCTTCGTCCCACCCCTCGATGGATGTAAGGTTTGATCCGTCGTTTCTGGATTTGAGGAAGAGCATCTTCCCGATACCAAAGAGGTATCCTGTTTTGCTCTCAATCTGTTGATCCGTTACACGCTCGTAATAAATGACGATGGCTTCCTGGAAGATCTCTTTTGCTTGCTCCAGATCGCCGCCACGCCTGGCCACAAATCGAGCGAAACTGGGGAAGGTGTCCAGGTACTGCTGCTTGATCCAGAGGCTTCGCGCATTTCCCGTGACTTGTTTTTGGTCCTGAGTTCCTACCATCATACTTCGTTTTTATCTATACGTATGATATCCATGTATAATATCACCTGGATCCAAGGTTTTTTTGAAAAAAGAGCTGGGTTGGGCTCCTTAAGACCGTCGGATTATGACTGAAGTACCGCGTCTGTAGAGCTGTTTTCCAGCTTTGCAGGCTGTAATTGCTTACAAAACGTGCTTTTGACACGTTCAGAAATATTGAATACGGGAATCCAGATAGCAGCACCAATGAAGGCTCTAACCACAGTGCGATAGGCCTCTTGCCTCATCACATCATCGACAAGATCGGGGATCAAAAGCTCTGCCGCTACTTGATCCAGGACTGGTAGCACCAAACCACCTGCGTAGAACAGGGTGGCCAACCGAGGTACGTTGGTCCTGCGCTGGTAAAAAGAGATAAGGAGCACTACACTGAGGATAAAGTAAATCCAATTGATGATGAGCTCCGCAGTAAGTAGAATGGCCAGCGGCAGGTTAGCCATCCAATCATCTCCTAGCAGATAGGACCAGCTGCTTTGCTCAAAGTGCCCTTCAGACAATGTACTGTAGAGCAACGCGAGTGGGGAAACCGTCAAACCAATGGCCGGGAAAATGAGCCAGCTGCCAATGGGCTTATCCTCAGCGAACTCCCATGGCTCAGGATCATAACCCTTGTAGAGTTTCAATGCATAGAAAGCACCTGTTGCTAATGTTAGGAGGGTCACGAGGATAGCGAACCAACTAATGCCCGCGGCTTCGTTTACATCACTGCCAGACCATTTCAAATAGTAGGAAAACTCCTTCTTTATCTTGTCATGATCGGCTAGGAACATCTCGGCCTCATCTGCCTCGATGAATTGTCTTGTCACTTCATACTTATGGACGATGGTGACTGTTTTTCCTTTGGTGCTGATGTCATTGATGTAGTCGTATCCATCTCCTGAGATTTGAATATGGTAATCGTCCCCAGTCCATTCTTCGGGCATATCTAGTTCTGTGGTCTGTTTGAACACATGAGGTGACGATACGTAATAGGGCATATTTCTGGCTGCTGTCTTTGCGTAGTCCACCTCAGAGTCTAGGACCAGGGGGTAAGTTTCGCAATAGACGTAGGTGCTATCGTCCGAGTCTAACCAGAAATTGGGGATTCGATAATATTCTTCCGTGATAACGCGGTTTGTCGTGTTTCGCTCATAGTCCAGGAATTTAATAGGCTTAGCCAGCTCTATGCTCGGATACAAATTGCTGTAATAGTTCAGATAGTTCTTGCTGATGTTCTCTTTGGTGTCTCCAGCGAACCTTTGCCGAATGTAATCTGCTTTGCTACCAGTGTATTCCGAACGGACAACCATTTCCGCGGGGCCACCAATGCTCTCGACAGTGATCAACTCATAAATATCTAAGGTAGTGGCGGGACTTGATGCGATGGTAGTTAGATCAGCTTTACCTTCCTTGATTATCAATCCTGACTTATAGTCTGGGAAGTATAGCTCTTTGAATGTGCCGCCCTGGTTTGAGATCGTAGGATCGACAAAGTATTGCTCACCATCATGCTCGAAGTTGACGACGCAATGATTGAAAGCAGTAGCCCCGGGCAGGAACTCATTAACGACCTCAGAAGCATTTGTATTGACCAAAACTGGGAAAGCCTGGATATTTTCGCTCCTCAATAGAGAAACCAGCAAAAGTGATTTGTCTTTGCAATCACCAAACTTTTGCTCGAAGACCTGGGCGGGTGCATGTGGCTTGTAGGCGCTTATGCCATACTCCAAACCCAAATACCGCACATCGTCTTGCACGAACCGGATGTACTTATCGATCTTGTTCGCGATTGATCCGTCCTTGTCAATTTCTGATTTGATCCTACCGATCTGCGCTAGGTCGTAGGTATATAAAGGTAAGGCCCAGTTGACGACTTCCTGCCAACTATCATAAGTGGTTATCATCACTCGTTGTTGAGGGTCATACCAAACTGGTACGTTGCTATCAAAGTTGATGGGTGTAGCTTGGTTGACATCCCAAGTGTAAACCTTCAGCGCATCCGTCATGGAAATATCGGGCTCCGGCGGATCTAAAAAGCCTTTGTATTGAATGTCATTGGATGTTGAGACCAATACCCTGTTGAAGACGCGATTCACTGGTACGGTGAATTGAGTGTAAAAAGTTGTTGAGTAGTTGCCTTTATTGATAGGATTGAATCCCTTGATGCTGTAGGAGTACTCTAGTAGGTCTCCGGCCTGCACATCCGACAAGTTCACAACAGCACTGAAAGAACCATCGTAAAGTGACCGTTCCAGATTCTTTTCCCTTCGTAAGACTTCTATATCACCGCGGTTGAGTTTATTGATCCTCTTCCCATCTCGCATCAGAGTTATTTCGTGGATCGTAAGGTCTTGGTAGGCAGGATCATAGGATATGTCAATGGTCGACAGAGACTGCACTCCCCGCGAATTGATGATTTGAACGGCGAAATGTCGAAATCTAGTCTCGCTCGGGAGGTTGTCTTGCTGATCCAACAACAGGTATTGATATCCTCCAGGATCCTCTGCTATTTCGGAAGAGGAGACTTTAATCTGTTCTACCCAAGAAGGAACTGGACCGATTTTGATATCTTTTGCTTTGGAGCCAAAATGCGTAAGGATGCCCAATAGCATCATTACACCCTTAAAGAGATAAATTGTAGATCGCTGCATGTCAATTGCCACTAAACCTGGCGGAATTCGGATAGAGGTAGTAAGAGTTATTTTGTAAGCCCTGTTGTGTCGGGGCTAGTGAAAGGTAGACAATTCGTGTAACACGAACCACGTACCCTGACATGAAACGATAAATATCGGGTTTAAAACTCCAAAACGAGCTGTGGCTGATCCACTTCTTCGAGAAAGTTGGAAATGCCCACACCCAATAATCGAATCCCTTCTGGTTTCATCAGAGATGATGTGACCAGTTCATCGAAGGCATCTTCCACTTGTTGTTTTGCCGTGATGCCGAGTTCGATGGTTTTACTGCGGGTGATTTGTTGGAAGTCGCCGTACTTTACTTTCACAGTCAGGGTCTTGCCGACCTTTTGCTTGCTGTATCGGCGAAAAAGCTCCTCATTCAGTTGGCGGAGCCGGTCGATTACTTCTTCTCGGCGCATCAGATTGCTGTCAAAGGTATTTTCGACGCTCACTGACTTCCTCTCGCGGTCGGGTTTGACTTGCCGGTGGTCTATGCCACGCACAATGTTGTAGTAGTAGGCGCCCGCCTTGCCAAATCTGCGTGTGAGCTCGGGAAGGTCATACTTTCGCAGGTCTCGTCCGAAGAAGATGCCGGCCTTCTTCATTTTTTCCGCCGTCACTTTGCCGATCCCGAAAAACCTGCTGATGGGCAGGCTCGCAGTGTAAGCATCCGCTTCCTCTGGCAGGATCACAAAGAGCCCGTTGGGTTTATTGACGTCGGAGGCGGTCTTGGCCAGGAACTTATTAAATGAAACGCCTGCGGAAGCATTCAGCTGAGTGGCTTCCGAAATACGCGCTCGAATCTCTTTGGCGATTAGCGTGGCGGAGGGTCGACCTTTCTTTGCGTGGGTCACATCTAGAAATGCCTCATCCAAAGACAGCGGCTCGACCAAATCGGTGTACTCAAAAAAGATCTCACGGATCTGCTGGCTGACCTCTTTGTACCGGGAGAAGCGTGGCTTAACGAAAACAAGCCCAGGGCAGTTTCGTGCAGCGATGGCTGAGGGCATGGCAGACTTGACACCGAACTTGCGTGCCTCATAACTGGCAGCGGCGACGACACCTCGATCACTGGAGCCACCTACGGCAACGGGTTTTCCTTTCAGTTCCGGGTGGTCCCTTTGCTCGACGGAGGCGTAAAACGCATCCATGTCGATATGAATGATCTTTCGGTAGTCTGCAGAGGATTCCATGGCGACGTCGACTACTCAATTAACGTTCCCTGGCTCGTCGAGTTTTAGGACGGCGAGGGGGTAGCCAGCTGTACTAAGTGCTCCCCAAGCAACTTCCATACTTTCTCGACGTGCTCGAATGTCAGGTTTGTCTGGCCGAGGACCAACCGGATGGCATAGCTTCCCGCGACTTTGGTATGAGATAAGTAAGCCTTTCCCGATGCATTGATGTCCTGAAGTAGCCGCTCGGTCAGCACATCTTGAGGTGCAGCTTTCACGTGGAAGACGGCCATATTCAATCTTCTGGTCATGAGCAATTCGAATTCGTCGGATAGCTTGATTTGCTGCTCTACCCATTGGGTCCATTCGATGTGTTGGCGAAGTTTGGCCCTAAGGCCTTCGGCGCCATAGTATCTGATGACGAACCATAGCTTGAGGGCCCGAAAGCGGCGCCCTAGCTGGATGCCCCAGTCCCGGTAGTCGTTGACCGTCCCCCGTGTTTTGGTCTTGAGGTACTCCGGCAGGATCTCAAAAGTGCGGAGCAGGGCTTCTTTGTCTCTTACGTAGTAGGCGGCGCAATCAAAATTGGTGAACAGCCACTTGTGGGGGTTGAACACAAAGCTGTCTGCGGCCTCGAGCCCCTTCATGAGGTGTCTTTCTTCTTCTAAAATCAGCGCGCTGCCCGCGTATGCCGCATCGACATGAAACCAAATCCCGTACTCTTTGCAGATCACCGCTAATTCCGCCAAAGGGTCGAAGCCTAGCGCGCCAGTCGTCCCGGAAGCTCCCACCACTGCACAGGGCTGATACCCTGCGGCAAGGTCTGCCTCAATGTGAGCACGCAATTCAGCAGGTATCATCCCATGCTCTGGGTCCACCGGTATTTTGACCAGGTTATTGCTGCCGAAGCCGGCAATCCTTACCGCTTTATCGATTGAGCTATGGGTTTCTGAAGAGCAATAAATGCGCAACCTTCGGCCTTCGAAGCCCTCTTCATTGACTTGAAAGCCGGTCATCTGCTCTCTGGCAGTCAACAATGCCACGAGCGTGCCCGTGCTTGCGGTGTCTTGAATTACCCCATGCCAGTCCTTTGGAAGCGCCATCAGCTGTTTGAGCCAATTCATGACATGCTCCTCTAGTTCGGCTGCGGCGGGCGACGTTTCCCACACCATGCATTGTGCTCCCAGACCCGCCGTGAGGATTTCAGCGACGAAGGATGGCACGCTACTATTGCCGGGAAAGTAGGCATGAAAATTCGGGTGTTGCCAGTGCGTGATGCCAGGGAGAACGATATCGTTAACATCACCGATAAGTGTGTCCAGGCCCTCACCTTTTTCGGGCGGCGTCGGCGCCAGCTGAGAGGCGATGTCGCCGGGTTTCACCTGAGACTTAACCGGCAGGTCTTCGATGGATTGAAAGTAGTCAGCGACCCAGTCTACGGCCTGGTGGCCAAACGTACGTAGTCCTTCAGCATTCATGAATCAAGCAATGGTATTTGGTAAACAACCCGATCAACGAGCAAATATGCCCATTGTGTAAATATTCATGAAAATGAGAAAGGTTGGAGCGCTTTTGGCGTAAAAGGAAATAGCTCCCGAAAAAAAAGCCGGACGATGCCCGGCTAATCAATGTGTGTTTACGAAGAGATAAATACTTGATTTATCGATTTCAAACTAAGGGTATCCGGCGGCGAGGGAATTGTAAAAAAGGACATGTAACCCTTAGGTGGTAAAAAAGCCCGGACCAGGACGTATACCTATTGATTACATTTAACCGAGACTCATGCTCGTAGGGACTATTATTCTTTCCATCGGCATCTTCAATGGCGTGATGCTCTCTGTCATCCTATGGATGAATAAGAAACAACGCTTCCTTGCTGCCGGTATCCTGGTTTACTCGGCACTTCTTCTCAAATACCTTGGTTATTGGGTGGGTTTACTGCCTGACAGCCAGGTGATTGCGGAGCAAGTGCGATCCATGGAACTTCTGATGGGACCGTTGATTTTGGGAGGTATCTATCGCCTGCAGGGTAGAAAACCTCGAAGGGAATGGATGCACTACATTCCGTTCGTGTCTCTACAGCTCATCCTGTTGGTCTACACTATGATCGAAGTGATACAGAATGGGATCGTTCCTCCTTTTTATCCTCAGCAAACGATGATCTTTAAGTTGGGACACGAGCTCCTTTATTTGGCCTACCTAGTTGTGTATCTAAAAGGCTGGACCAAGCCATTCGTCTTGTTGGTGAGCTTTTTTGCTTTGCAATGGACCATTAGCGTTTTCTACGCCATATACAGGTTCGAGGAGGCCTTTGAAGTATTGAACATTGTCTTATTCGCGGGAATGTCCTTCTCCATTAACTACTTGGCTTACATTGCGTTACGCAACACAAGCATCTTCCCTTCGGGCATCGGCCTGAAAAGTGCTCGGCCACCAGGTACAGGGGACGTCGAAAAAGACAGGCCTGACGATTCTGAACGCATCGAGGTTGATTTGAGGCCCATCTTTGATAATGTGGTCCACGTACTGGAGCACGAGCAAATGTACCTTAATCATAGTCTCAAGCTCTCCAACATCTCAGAGACACTAAAGGTGCAGGAGAAATTGGTGTCTAAAGCGGTCAATGAGCACGCGAAGGAAAATTTCAATGCCTACATTAATCGCTTCCGAGTGGACTACGCAGCCAATTTGATCGTTAGTGACACGCATAGTCATTTCACGATTGATGCGATTGCCGAGGAATCCGGCTTTGCCAATAAGGTGTCTTTCTACAAAGCATTCAAAAGAGTGAAGGGCGTGTCGCCATCGGAATTTCGCAAGGAGCGCATGAGCGCACTATAACAACGTTGTGACCCCAAACCCTATGGCTCTTTTTTACAATTCGTAAACAATTCCTCCCGAATTGTAAAGAATCTTGATTTTTTACTTCCGAATCCTAATAGTTAACATCATAGCGCTAAAAAAAGTAAGTGCTTGGTGGGTGACAGTCGTATTGTAAGAAAGGTCAAAAACAATCTTATGAACGCTACACAACTTATCCCACCTAGAGACTTGGAGGCTATTCAAAGCGTCTGGAGAGTGGATCTAGAAGGCCGCAAGGCCCGCTATGGTTATTACTACCTTCCTGATAATTATTCGGAAGTCATTTTGGTCTTGAAGGGGGACCTTCAGCGATTTGTCATTGGTACCAGGCAGAGGACGCGCATGGAGCAGCACAAATGCTACCTGGCTCCAGCAAGGAGTAAGGGCACGATACTTTATGCAAATGACGATGTGTCTTTGTTGATCTTTAAAGTGCGCCCCAATCTTCACAATGCTATCATTCACAACAAGTGTTTCGAATCCAGAAACGATATCAAGGAACTGGATTTGTCAGCGTATGCTAGCCCATCCTGGGAACGGGCGCTGAGGGTCCAGGATTCAGACTATCTTATGAAAGGACTGTATAGCTATCTAGAAGACCGCTACCAGTTTTCACGTGGAGCTGAGTCAGTCATAGAGCAGTGCATGGAGATCATTGCTGAGCACCATGGTCATATCAAGGTCAAAGATCTGAATGACCTCGTTGGGGTGTGTAAGTCAACCCTTGAAGAGAAGTTCAACAAGGAACTAGGGCTCAGCCCGAAAGAGTTCTGCAAAATTGAAAAGATCAACTATTTCCTATCCAATCATCAGAGTTTTCAGGGTGAGATGACGCTGACGCAATTGACCTTCAAGAGTGGCTACTACGACCAAAGCCACCTGATCAAGGAGTTTCGGTATTTCGTCGACCTTAGCCCCCGCAAATACCTCAAGGAAATCAATAAACTTGATCTACGTGTACGGTCAGAAGCCAGCCCGGTGATGGCGATGGCAGGATAGTCTTAGTTGAGAAAGTTGATGAATAGCTACAGAGCGCCGGGAAATCAAGCGTGTCAAATACCGTGAACAGCGTCCGAAAAAGGGTGATTTTGGTTGTGGGTATAGCCCTGACGTTCTATAGGTCAGGGCTGGCCCAGAATGAGGAAGTTTTTGTCATTGATCCCCGTACAAATCCTGGTTTTTTGCTGAAGGAAATCCCTCAAGCGCCGCCGGTACTCGAAGGATCGGCCTACCTCGACGAACAGTGGAGGAGCGCAATGATGGTGTTGAAGAACGGTAAGGAGATACGTGGCGTCCGCTTAAGGTATGACTTGCTCAATGAACTGTTCGAGGTACAGTATGAAGATCTTTTTCGCAGTGTAGTGCCTGATTCATTTCAAGAAGTGAGGGTGTACAGCGACCCGTCCTCAACCTCCCTGTACGCGACCTACGAGCCTTTCCGTCGCTATGATCGGACGAAGCAGGGGTTGGCAAAGACGCTATATACTAATGATTCCATTAGAATCATCGAGCGTCCCTATGTGGAAGTGAAGGAACCTACCTATGTGCCAACTCACCATGTCGGCAGCAGAAACAAACAGATTGTGCAGAAGAGGGCCCTGTACGTCTTCCGCGGGGGAAAGCTGGTTCGATTTAATCGGACAAAGAAGTCGCTGGCTGAATTAATTGAGATGGATCTAAAGGACTTCAAGGGACTACTTAAGAAGGAGAATATTGATCTGGATAACGATGAAGAGCTGATCCGTTTGTTGAGCGCCCACATTTGAGCGCTTAGGACGTGATGGACAGAAAGGAAGGGACAGAAATTGGATGGCAAAGAAAAGGCCGACTCAATCAATGAGTCGGCCTTTTGCGTTACATGAAATTGAACGTCTATTGCGGAGTTAGTGTGGCTACCCCTACGATAGCATTGCCTTCGTTGTTAAAGGCAATCGTCCATACCCCAGTTGCTTCATCCAGCGAAACAGCAGATCCAGCGCCGGTGTACACCAAGACTGACCCTGCGTTAGCTAAAGAATAAGTTGCGCACACATCAAGAATTCTAATCGGCTCTGGGTCGATGTTGAAGGGAGCGATGTGCCCTGCAAGAATATCTGAGACCTCGTACGTACCGCTGCCCAAGTCCGTAATGGTGGCTGTTCTACCCGTCTGCTGTGGGCCCGTGGGCAAACCGCAGCAAGTACCGGTAATGTTCGTCACCAAGTCATAGGTTCTCGTTCCCTCAGGGATCAGATTGGAAGAGCACGAGACGTTGTAAGTGACCTGATAGTCAAAGCCAGGGTTGTTCGTACCTCCCGAGTAGTTCACGCTGTAGTTTGGAAAGTGCGTGCCAGACGCATCTTGAACAAAAGCGGGGAGACTCGTACCATCTTGGAAGTTGATACCGCAAACAAAGTTGAATACATCCCCCACGTTGATGTCATCCGACGAACCAATGGACGGGATCGCATCAACCAACTCCCCGACGCCCGTGAGTGATACCGTCGCCGGCCACGAAGTGAAGTTATTCAGCACTCCTATATCCGTAGCTCCCGTCTGACTATTCAGATAGGAGACGACCACGTCTACAGAAGCGACTGGGCGAAATTCAGTGTTTGTCGTGATGCGTCCGTCACCACCGTTGGTCAGGCCACCATCTCCACTTTGTGCTGCATCGATCGTGAAGTCCACCGTAAATTCAATGGGTGTGGTGTCGAAATTGAAGGAGTCGATGAAGCCCAAGTCATTGGTAGTCCGCTGCATATTTGCTAGCGCTCCGGTTTCAAAGTCGTCCAATTCGAAGAGCTTCTCGTCATCTACGCAGGATGACAGGATGGCCACCCCAAAGGATAATATGAAAGTATATGCTAATCTTTTCATCTTATTTCAGTAATTAGTTGGCATCCCAAAAAACCCGGTAACTGGTAGGGTCTTTTTGAGAAGGTGCATTGGGATTGATGTCCAAATCGACCTGCTGCCAGGGGAGGCTTACTGGGAAGCCCTGACCGGCAGTGGTCAATGCGGAGAAGTTTTGCGGATTGGCCCCGACATAGTTGCCATTGTAGTTATTTGGGTCAAAGATGACCGGGTACCCAGTCCTTCGGTAGTCGGTATAGGCATCGATCGTATTCCCGACGCTTGCAATCCACTTTTGCGTGAGGATCACCTCAAGCTTTCTCTCGTCATCACCGGCGTCATACTCGGCCAATACGTCCGCGAGATAAGCATCGACATCTTCCTGATCGATGCTAGGTACATCGGTTTGCCCGTTGCCACCTACCATCTGATTGACCTTGTCGAAGGATGCCTGAACGGCATCACTGAGCAATTGACGGTCATCCTCGCTGGAGATACCGGCCAAAGCAAGTTCCGCGCGCATGTAGAGCACCTTGAAGTAGGGCAGCATCCGCTCAGGCGCTACGCCGTTGCCGTTGGTGGCGTTGATCTTAGTGCCGCTATCGTCATCGTAGAATCCGCCACAGGGATACAAGCCGAAAACGGTCTGGGACGACTGCTGGCCCGAGGCTTGGTTGGGGTGAATGGATCCGAAGTGTATGGTCAGAAATCCATCATCCGTCAAGTACTCAAACGGATTTTCTGGAGCTTCAGCCGGCAGCAGTTGCTTGTGCCAATAGTAGGGGACACGCGGGTCACTCAGGTCCGTGAATATACCCAGGTTCTGACCTTGCATGGTCTCATACAGCCATGGGCTGACGTAGAACCCCGGATTGGCCTGTGTATACTCCGACACGTACAGGCCATGTCTATTCTCCGGTGTGGGACCGGCAGACCCGTACCAAAACTCGAAGTCTTCCGTCATCCCATTGATCAAAGTTGCCGGATCCGCGAGCAAAGCGTTGATTTGCGCATCGCGATCGGCGACCACACTCACATCCTGCAGCTGGTATAGGAGCTTCAGCTTTAGTGAGTTGGCAAACTTAGTCCACAGCGCGGTGCTTCCGCCGTAGATCAAATCGTCGGCGGCGGGTACAGCTGCGTTCACCGCTTCGCTGTCGGTCAGGTCGGCAACCCCTTCATCAATCAGGCTCAACAGCTGAGGATAAATGGTTTCACCGTCATCGTAGATCGGAAACCGCACCTCGGTAAACTTCGTGGCCTCGGTAAACGGTACATCGCCCCAGATATCCACAATGATCGAGAAGCTATAGGCCTTTAAGATCTTGGCGATACCTACGTACACCATATTGCCCTGCTCTGATTCCTGCGCGATAATGATTTCCAGATCGGGCAGTGTAATATCGTAGAAGGCCTGCCACGATGTAGCCAGGGAGAAGTCATTCCCCTGCGTGACGTATTGGTCACCCTCACCTCGACGGACCACCTGATGCATGAAAACGCTGGTCTGGCGGTTGATACCGTTGCCCATGCCAACTGCACCAGCCAATGCTGCTTCTGCATTGGTCAGCAGCAGGTTGGGTGTGACTGAAGTAGGGTTATTGGGATCACTATTGATGTCGAAGAAATCATCACATGACGTCAGTATGCCCAACGACACGCATACGGCGAAAAGCCGATATATCATCGTTTTTTTCATCTGTGTTTGTTGATTAGAAGGTTACTTGGAGGTTCACACCATAGCGTCTCGTCTGAGGAGCCGCAGCATATTCGATGCCCTGGGTATTCGTCGCACCAAATCCATTCACTTCAGGATCGAAGTTGGTCGAGTGTGGGATGTTGGGCGCGAAGTACCACAAATTGCGTCCCGTCAGCGACACACTGATTCTGCCAAAAGGTGTACTCTCTATCCATTGAGTAGGCAAAGTGTAACCCAGGCTGGCTTCGCGCAGTCGAATGACTGTACCGTCAAAGACGGAGTTCTCATCTGAGGCGTTGATAAAGAACGACTCGGGTCCTCCATTGGCGAAGAATAAGTCATTGGTGGTCGCCTGTATTGTGTTCGGGATCTTATTGCCCGCGTCATCCAAGATCGGTTGTCCTGTGCTCGGATCTCCCAGGAATCCAGGAATGATACGAGACCGCTCACGATCTTCCGTGTCTTGTGCTACACCACGTCCCATCAAGCGCTCTACGGTCGTAGAGTAGATGTCTCCTCCGTCTCGATAAGAGATCAGGAATCCCAATGTAATTCCGCGGAAACTGAGCGTATTATTCACATCCAGTGTGTAGTTGGGATTGGGGTCACCAATGATTTGGAAGCGATCATCTCCGACGGCAGGGAACAGTAGCCCTGTCGAGGGATTTACTAGCCAGTTGCCTTCGTCGTCCTTAGCGGAAGTCGTACCGAAGAGTGCGCCGTAGGGCTGTCCAGGCTCAAAGACGGGACGTATCCCCCCTCCAAACAGGTTCCTCATGTTCAGCCGCTCTACCCCATCGGCGAGGCTTAGCACCGTGTTCTTATTTCGTGTGAAGTTGAAGAAGATATTCCAAGAGAGCCCGTCAGCGGTGTTGATGGGGTTGAGGTTCAGACCAATTTCCCAGCCCTTGTTCTCAACATCACCAAAGTTGGTTGTGATCTGTTCAAATCCAGTGACTGAAGGCACCGAAATGGTACCAATCTGGTCAGTAGAGTTTCGATCGTAGTAGGTGACGTCCAATTCGGCGAAGCCGTTGAATAGACTAACGTTGAGCCCAAACTCGTACTCCGTGGTGAATTCCGGTGTCAATTCTGGGTCACCACCAAGATTGGCTAGCGTAGCAGCAGACTGTCCAGCGATAGGAAAGTCGATGTCGGGTTGTGAACCAATCAGACCTGTCGCTTGTCCGTGATTAACACGGTACGTGTTTTCCAGCTGATAGGGCAGGGCGTCGTTACCAACCTTGGCCCAGCTCGCTCGGATCTTACCAAAATCAAGGATGTTTTCGCTGATGTTAATAGGAAGAGCTTCAGTAAATACGAAGGATAGCGACGCACTTGGATAGAAGAAGCTTCTTTCGCTTGCGGGTAGTGTCGATGACCAGTCATTTCTACCTGTTGTGTTGAAGAACAAGTAGTCCTTGTAGCCAAAGCTTGCCTCATAGAAGAGCCCCATCAGCCTTCTTCGAGTGAAGTTGCCTCCGTTAGGTACTACAGAGCTCATGTTATCCAAATCGAAGATATCCGGAACTACCATGCCTGTTCCTACGACCCCTTGCCTTTCGGTTGTGCGTTGGTTGAGGTTCTGTCCAGCGATCAATCGCAAATCGAAATCACCCAATGTTTGGGTTGCGGTAATCAGTAAGTCCGAGTTTAACTCCTCAAATGAGATATCATCCGTCGTGATGGCTCCTGTGCCGCTGTAAGCGTTTGAGCCGATATCGTATCGCTGAAGTCGACGGGTAGTATATTGGTTGGTACCCACTTTCCAGGCGACATTCAGCCAATCCAGGATATCGTAGGTCACATCTAAGTTCATCCCTATCCGATCCGTCTTTTCGTTGATGCCGTTGTGCAACCAAGACCATCGGGGATTGTCAATGCCATTGCCGTTGTAGAAAACATTGCCGCCCGTCGGTGTTTCGAAGGGTAAGCTGCTGTCCCACGTCCTACCCAACCAAAGTGTCCTTGCAAAGGAGGAGGCGACCTCAGCGCCAGCTGCTCCGTTCTCGCCGAAGAAGGGACCGTTGGTTTCGCTCTTGGTATAAGTCGCTGTACCGCCGAAATTGAATCCGTTGTTTAGTTGTGTGCGGGCTCCTAAGTTGATCGTTGTTCGTTCGAAGCTCGCATGTGGGATATAGCCGTCCTGATTCAGGTGGGAAAGTCCTCCAGAAAAGGTTGATTTACCATTTCCACCCGTCACACTTATGGAGTTTTCCCAGACGGAGCCTGTTTCGAACAGATCTTCGACGTTGTTGGGTTGCGCTACATAGGGTGAGTTAGTGGGTAAATCAGGGAAGGCCGCGGTGAAGGTTGGCCACGTCGGGAACGAATCACGTGCCGCGAACGCTGGGCCCCATGAGCCGTTGGCGTTTTGGTAGTTGAATTCAGACCCATTACCGTAGGTATTTTGATAATCGGGCAGATTGGCAATCTCCTCGATCGAAAAAGAGGAACTCAATGTGACCTCAAGGCCCTTGCGCGCGGGCCGTGTTGTGCCTCCCTTGGTCGTGATCAGAATGACACCATTGGCTGCACGAGATCCATAAAGCGCGGCAGCTGCTGCGCCTTTCAGGACATTCACTGACTCAATCGTATTGGGGTCTAGGAAAGAAAGAGGTGTGCCGTATGCGCCACCCCCGACCAGCTGATTACTGGTATTGTATTGGGTGTTATTGAAAGGCACCCCATCCACGACAAACAGAGGGTCATTTGTTCCGAAAAGGGAGGAAGCTCCTCTAATGGTAATCCTCGTAGCACTCCCGGGTGCTCCCGAGGACCCACTGATGTTTACTCCTGGAATTTTGCCCTGCATCGATCTGAGTACATCAGGCTCCGATATTTGTTGGATCTGCTCTGCTTTGATACTTCCCACGGAGTAGCCCAGGGCCTTTTGCTGGCGTTCTATACCAATGGCCGTGACCACTACTTCTTCGAGCTGCTGCACGTCGGGCGTCATGACCACGTCAAGTACCGTTCTTGATCCAATCTCCACCTCCTGCATTTGGAGGCCTATAAACGTAAATACGAGTACCTCTCCATCTTGGGGTACTGTCAGTCTGTACCTTCCCGAGACATCCGTTGTCGTCCCGATGGCCGTACCCTTCAGCACCACATTGGCACCGGGTACCTCCGCGCCCGTGTCGTCCGTGACCTGGCCGCTGATGATACGCTCTTGAGCTTGTGCGGTTAGTACAAGCCCCACACAGAGCGCAACAAGTAAAATGTTCCTCATAAGCATTTCATTAATCGTTAGCATTAATCAGAGTAATGATAGAGGTAAAAAAGAGCGGTGAATTGTAAAAAAGAAGGACGAGTGAGTATGGGGTAGG
>JBCCXG010000003.1:0-31143 GCA_039191945.1 Bacteroidota bacterium | reverse complement strand
CCTCGTCTGAAAATATTCAAATCAATCGATGGAAGAAAAAGGTACTATTTCGATACACACGGAAAATATCTTTCCGATCATCAAGAAATTTCTCTATTCTGATCACGAGATTTTTCTTCGGGAACTGGTCTCCAATGCCGTCGACGCCACCCAAAAAATGAAGCGCCTCGCATCCCTGGGCGAATTCCAGGGCGAGCTGGGTGACCTGACCATCGATGTCAGTGTCGACAAGGAAAAGAAGACCATTACTATTTCTGATCGAGGCATCGGCATGACCGCTGACGAGATCAAGAAGTACATCAACCAAATTGCTTTTTCGGGGGCCAGCGAGTTCCTGGAAAAATACAAGGACAAAGGCGAGGATCAGCAGATCATTGGATTCTTTGGATTAGGCTTTTACTCCGCCTTTATGGTGGCCAAGAAGGTCCAGATTCGAACCCTCTCCCATCAGGAAGGTGCCGAGGCGGCTCAGTGGGTGTGTGATGGCAGCACTGAATTTGAGATCTCGACGACCGAAAAAGCTGAACGAGGAACGGAAATCACCTTATTTGTTGCGGACGACAGCGAAGAGTTTCTCGAAGATCACCGACTCCAGCAGATCCTTGATAAGTACTCGAAATTCATGCCGGTGCCTATCCGATTTGGGGAGAAGGACGAGAGCGTAGAAGATGGGACCGACAAAGACGGGAATCCTCAGTACAAGACAGTCAAAAAAGACAATATTGTCAATGATGCGGAGCCCATTTGGACAAAGCCCCCAAGTGAGTTGTCAGACGAGGACTACCTGAAGTTTTACAAAGAACTCTATCCCTTTTCGCCGGATCCCTTATTTTGGATTCATCTGAATGTGGACTATCCGTTCAACCTGACGGGCATTCTGTATTTCCCTAAGCTCAAAAAGGATTTCGAGCTGCAGAAAAATAAAATTCAGCTTTACAGCAAGCAGGTCTTCATTACGGACGAAGTGAAAGATGTAGTGCCAGAATTCCTGCAACTGCTTCATGGTGTGATCGATTCGCCGGACATCCCATTAAATGTCTCCAGAAGCTTCTTGCAAAGCGATGGCAATGTGAAGAAAATCAATGGCTACGTAACGAAGAAGGTGGCTGACAAGCTCTCGGAACTGTTCAAAAAGGATCGCGCGGGCTTTGAAGAGAAATGGTCAGACATTGGCCTTTTCGTAAAGTACGGAATGATCTCCGAAGAGAAATTCAGCGAAAAAGGCAAGGATTTCACTTTGGTGCAGAATATCGAGGATAAGTACTTTACCATAGAAGAGTACAAGGAACACGTGAAGGCCAACCAGATCAACAAGGATGAACAGCACGTCTTCCTATATACCAATGATAAGGCCAAGCAGCACACGTACATCGATGGTGCGTCCAAGCGCGGCTTCGATGTATTGGTACTCAACGAAGTGCTGGATAGCCACTTCATCAACCACGTGGAGCAGAAATTTGAAAAAGTGACGCTCAAGCGAGTTGACGCGGATGTGTTGGACAAACTCATCGACACGGGCGAGGAGAAGGAGTCCGTGTTGGATGACAAAGAAAAAGAGTCGGTGAAGGAGCTCTTCGAAAAGGCCATTGACAACAAAGGCAATATGGTGAGTGTCGAAGCCATGGCGACGGATGACTTGCCTGTTTCCATTACCCTGCCTGAGTTCATTCGACGAATGAAAGACATGCAAGAGACAGGTGGAGGCGGACCGATGATGTTTGGCGACATGCCGATGAATCTTTCGGTCGCAGTCAACGCGAACCATGCAATAACCAAGAAGATTCTGGAAACAGCATCTGAAGACGAGAAAGTGGCGCTGGCCAAGCAAGCTTATGATTTGGCGCTCTTGTCACAAGGCATGCTAGAGGGTGAAGGGCTGACCAATTTCATCAAAAGAAGTGTAGATCTCGCAGCGAACTAAATACTAGCGGCAGAGATCAGTAGAAAGGAGTTGTCTCAAAAGCAAATTAAAACGTCATCCAGAGCCTGCCTATGCCGGCAGGCAGGCGAAGCGAAGGATCTTTAGCATTGATTATGAGATCTTTGCAAGATTGAGATTCTTCCCTCCGGTTTGAATGACGAGCTTTTGAGGCAACCCCTTTTTTAATTGTCCTTAGAGCCGGTCTATTTCATTCAATATGTGACAAGTCCTCGCCAAGGTGTCTGTCCTGATTGAGGCTTTCAATCACTTCCATATCCTCTGCGGTCAGCTCAAAATCGAAGACTTCAAAGTTCTGATGGATTCTCTTTGGAGTGACTGATTTTGGGATCACAGCCACTCCTCGTTGGATCAGCCATCTCAGTGCAACCTGCACCGGGGATTTCCCATGAGCTGCGCCAATGGTATGCAACTCACGCATATTCATGACCTCCCCCATCATAATCGGGCGCCATGCCTCCATTTGAATGCCATGGCGCTTGGCAAAGGAAAGCAATCCATTTTGGCTTAAGTGTGGATGCATTTCTACCTGATTCACTGCCGGTACGATGCTGGTGTGTTCCATCAGGTCTTCCAATTGCTCGACGCTACAATTGCATACGCCGATGGCCTTGGCCTGCCCGTCAGCATAGATTTGCTCCATGGCTCGGTAGGTCTCTTTGAATTTCGATTTCACGGGCCAATGAATCAAATACAGATCGACATAGTCTGTTTCCAATTCTTTTAAACTGTGCTTAAAAGCCCGAAGGGTCTGATCGTATCCTTGGTCCGTATTCCAGACTTTCGTCGCAAGAAATAGGTCTCCCCTGGGAATCTTACTTCGCCTCAAGGCCTTACCCACCCCCTGCTCATTTTGGTAAGCCGCCGCGGTATCTATTTTTCTGTACCCCGCCTCAAGTGCGGCCATCACCGCTTGCTCCACTTCGCCGTTGTTTTGGGCAAAAAGCACCCCCAATCCAATGGATGGCATCTTCAAGCCGTTGTTAAGCGTAAAGAAATTATTGTTTTCCGATGTCATAAAAAAAGTCTCTGGGATGGTGGCTTACGTCACAAAAGGCTCCAATGTTGTCGATCACAATATTTTCTGCAGATATCGTTATTTTTCTGCACCGAATTCCTAAAAGTATGCAACTCCTTCAGCTCAGACATCGTCTACTGGTCATCCTGATCCTTGCAGTTTTTTCAGCCCAAGCCCAGGATGATGTGGGTGACCTGTTTAGGGTCGACTACGACACCCCTTTGACCATCGACATCGATGCTGAGGAGGATGAGGATGATGTGCGGGACCCGCTCGCAGGGAAGAAAAAGAAGAAAAAGAACAAAAAAGTCTTTTTCGGAATCAAGACCAAACGCGGTTTCACCAAAACGGGCTACGGCAAAAAGCAAGTGCTTGAGCTCTTTCACTACCTCAAGGTTTACGAGGGTCCGGAGGAATATACGAGAGACTTCTACTGGTTTGACACCAAGAAAAAAACCCTGGTGAATTCGCTAAAAATAAGGAAAAACGTGGCGTTGGTCCTTCACGGTCATTACATCAAAAAGCGAGGCGATCAGGTCCTAGAGGAGGGGTACTTTTACAAAGGCATGAAGCACGGCCGATGGATGCGCTACAATACCTACGATATTCTCCAGGATAAGGAAATCTACTGGAAGGGCTGGCCACAGGAATCTTTGATTTCGTTTTATGACGGAGACAAAGAAAAGGTCCGGGAAGTGATCCCGGTGCACTTCGGAGAAAAGGAAGGGACCTACTACGCCTTTCACCCTGGGGGTTCTGTCGCGGTCCGGGGTAAGTACAAATTCGACTACCGGATCGGCCTCTGGAGAGAATTTTACCCCAATGGTGCCACGAAGCGTGAAGTGAAGTATCCGGAGGATCCCTTTGATTTCGAATCCACACCGATCATCACGAAAGAATGGGGCGAAGACGGTAAGATCATCTACGACCGGGAGAAGTTCCTTTCGAGCCTCAACTAAGGATCGGCCAACTGCAGTAGGTCTCTTCTGATAAAAAGCAAAACGATAGCGCTGAGGGTAACGATAAGAGCTAGTTGAGCACCTGAGATCAACGCAATGGTGGTATACATCAAAAGCCACCAAATAGGGAATAGGATCATGCCAATGGCCCATTTGATGGAAGATGTGAAGACAATATCCTTGACCTTGCTCTTCAGCACGCTTGAGATGACATAAAGCGGCGGAAAGTTGATCCAACCCAGCAATTGGCCCAAGTACCGCAAAAAGGGCACCTTATTAGGGGCGGGCGCGGGCTCTGTTGCTCCCTGCAAATACTTTTTGAGTGCTGGAAACTTCATCGACTCATTGGCTCTGGTGAGGTGGCTGACTCTCGCCTCGAAGTGCTCATCCTGATCCGGGATCATCATGCAATCTTTCATCCGCTCCGCCATGAGCGTCCTGAACTGAAGCAGAGCTTTCGCTTTGTGCTCATGATAAGCAGGCATGTGATCGTTCAAGCGGATGGGCTCACCAAACACGATACTCATTTTGCGTCCTGGCCTCCGCAGATCGAAGTAGTTGAGTCCCACAGGCTGAATCCAGATTTCCTTGTCAGACAGTATCTCCTGGGACTCGAATGCCAACCGCGCAGTCCCTTTAGAAAGGGACCGAAGAAAGTGATGCTCTCCGTGATTGCCTTCGGGAAACATGAGTACTGACTTGTCCTGCGAGAACAGCTTTCTGCAAGCCTCGAATACCCCCGCATTTTGCGACAGCTGTCCAAATCCATCTCTGATACGGTAGATGGGCATCATCTGCAGCGCATCCATGAACCAGCGAAAGGGATTGTTGAAGACATCTGAGCGCGTCAAATAGTGGATACCCACAGGTGAGATGCTCCCCACAACAAATGCGTCGAGAAAGGCATTTTGATGATTTGGGGTGAATATGAGCGGACGTCCCCTGGGGATTCGTTCGGCTCCGACGATCTCCACTTTGGAAAAAAACGAGTGCACGGTGATCCACGCCACCCGCTTCATGATAAAATAAACGACTTTCTTCATGCTAATTGTGCGATCGGTCTTCGGTTCCACCAGGTGCCGAGCGCAAGGCCAGAGATGATATGCCAAATGCCCCACCAACCGGCTACGATTGCCATACCTCCGAGTCCTCCGAAAAACGAGAAAATCAAAAGTAAACCTAATCCCGAATTCTGAATGCCAGTCTCAATGGATAACGATCTACGATCCCGCTGGCTGAGGCCAAAAAACGTTGCCAATTGATAACCCGAGAGCAGGGCAACTGCATTGTGCAAAAAGACGATCAACAAGACATACTGGATGTATTCCAAAAAAATCTGATAGTTGGCGGCAAATGCACCTACTACCAGCCCCGAAAAAATGAGTATTGAGGTAATAGTCATCACGGGTTGGACCTTCTGCGTCGTTTTTGGAAAGTACCGACGGACCAGCATTCCTGCCACGATCGGTAGACCTAAGATCAATACGATGGTACGGAACACCTGCAAAATGTCTAGACTAACCACTTGAAGAATCTCTGCTGTCGGCCCGTATAATGAGCCCCATAGCGACAGATTTAGCGGAGTCATGAATATGGCTAGGATCGATGAAACCGCGGTCAAGCTCACGGAAAGCGCGGCATTGCCCTGCGAATAGGAGGATATGAAGTTGCTGATATTCCCCCCGGGACAGGCCGCTACCATCATCATCCCCAAGGCCACACTAGGCATCGGTTCGAAGATCAGTACTAGGAGAAAAGTAAGCAGCGGCAATACGACAAACTGGGAGAGCAGACCTACCAGCACCGGCTTTTTTTGAGATAACACATTTTTGAAGGCTTCGACGGTCAAGCCCAATGCGACGCCAAACATGATAAAGGCCAGACTAATATTCACAATAAGGATGTTGTCCACGTCATAGTTGAGCTGGACACCGTCTAGTTCATTCATTCTTGGGTGCAGTTTTAGCGCGATAATATTACGTGCTATCCTGACGATCTCCAAATGGCTCACCGCGGCCTCCCTGCAGGATGGAGACGATAAGAAAGCAAAGCCCGGAACTCCTAAGGAGCACCGGGCTAATCATAAAGTGAATAAAACGTGGAAGGCTAATTGCCCTTCCTGATCAGAATGTCTCCGTTCATATTCTTGAAAGTATGCTCGGGACCTCCTCCGTTGATGGCACCTATGGTCCACTCATCTATCGAGATCTCGTACTCGTTGGGGTTCTTCTCCTTCGGGCTTTTCGTCGTCTCAGACGGTGAGATCACCATGTCAAAATCACTGAATATCTCGCCTCGTTCTGAGCGCATCTTAGCCTGAGCTTTCACAGCCTCAGGGAGTGTGATGTCCACATCGCCGTTGAGGGTCACAAAGGACATCGGCACATCAGCAGTCACTTTTTTCAGTCTTACTTTCACCGCCCCATTGACCGTATTGCAAACGGCGGACCCCGTAATCTCTTCCAGAACGATACCCCCATTTACACCGGATACTTCCAGCTCTCCCTCAATGTCTTTGACATCAATCGTACCGTGGACCGTACCCAAGTGCAAATCAAAGTTTCGCGGCACTTTGATCGAGAGGTCCATTCTCCTCTTCCATGACTCCGTACTCACTTCCACGACATTGTTATCTTGTCTGGCACTCATGCGCACCGGATTGGAGGCAATGCGCTTCATACCGGCAGGCGCTGGCTTGGAACGTTCATTGTCTACAGCAGAGGACTCCCCTTCGACAATCACCTCTTCGCCGTCATAGCCTGCGACTGTAATCGAGCCGTTGATCTGACTTACCTCAAGCCGACCTCTTTCTCCCGGATTGGCAAGTGTGATAGCCAATCGTTTCTTGTCCGTATCCTGGGCCTTTAGCGCGCAGGTCCATCCCATCATCAGTGCAAAAAGGATAATTAACTTATTCATGGTTATTCTTTAGATGCGTTTCAAATAAATGTTTCCATTGAGTGTTTCGAATTCCAGTCTCGGACCCACTCCCGTCCCGATGGCGACCGACTTCTTCTGATCAATCTTGTACACCGTTCCACCATTCTTCTTTTCTTGCCGTCGCTCCACCTTGGCCGGGAGCACTCGGTAATCAAAGGCCGTAAACACTTCCCCATTCATGGAGTAGGCCTCCACCTCGCCGCTCCAGCCCTTCAACAATTGCAATATGATATCACCATTGATCGTGTGGAACCTCGCATCTGAGCTTTGGTTCTTTGTGTATTGAATAGTAATGTCACCATTGACTGTCGTGGCCTCATTGACATCGTGCGCGCCCCTTACTTCGATGTGTCCGTTGACATTGCGGACCCACAAGGCACCCTCCACCTGCTCGATGAAAACGTCACCCTTGTTGACCGTGCTCGCGGAAACACTAATGCCTTTGGGTACCCTCACCAAAAAAGTATATTGGTAGTCATAGGACTTGGGCTCTCGATAAAAATTCTTACTCCAGACCCGACCATTTTTCCACTTGCGCTCTATCCATGGCGCCTCCATGGTCAGCAGTAAGCCATTTTCCAATTCGAACTCACCTAATGTCAAGTCTTCGCGCGCTTCTTCCAGCCCGCCGGACCTTTTCTCCGTCATGCTGATCTCGACAGACACCTCGACGCTGGGACCGTCATAACCCGATACCGTTACATCTCCACAGATATTCTCAATCTCCAGATGAAAGGAACCAGGATCAGAAATATCAAACGACTTTTCGATTTTCATCGTCTCCGATTGTGCAACAGCCCCCGATCCTAGGACCAGCAAAAACACGGCAGTAATTACATTTTTCATTTTGAGTTTTTTATATCGACCGTAGTTGGTCAATGGTGTTTTCTATCTTCATCTTAACAGATTCGTCCAGTTCCTGATCATCAATGAGTTTCTCGAACTCGTTGATGGCCTCTTTTTCCCGAAGCGCGAGCATTGCGTCAGCTATCGCTACCTGGACTAGTGGGGACGCCTGCTGTGTGATACTGCTGACCAGCACCTGCCTGGCTTCTGGACGGTCCCAATATTTCATCAGCGACTCGATGGCCGCCAGGCGGACGTTGATGTTATCATCTGTCGCTAGCGTCTTTGCGAGTACCTCTATGACTTTCTCATCGGCGTCTTCGAGCTCGGAAGCAATAGATACCGCCTTGATCCGCTCTTGCGCTTTTGGCTGCTCGATGAGGGTGAGCATCATCACCTTTTTCATCTCCAGTACCTCCTCTGATAGCTGACTGATTTGTTCATTGGCGTCTCCGCGGGGGACGACCAAATAACCAATCGCGAGTCCAACCATCGTGAATGCCAGGGCCATCTGCCAATGGGCTTGGAACCAGAAGGGGACTCGGAAACTTCGCCTGTTCCGACCGGTATCAGCGGCCATGTATCCCTGTAGGGCCGCCTCAAACTTTGTGTCCATGGCTGGCGATGGCTCGAGGCCTTCTAGTGCGCTCAGCTGATTCCAGGTTTCTTCATGCACCTTGAGCTCAGCACTCAAAGCAGGATGTCCGCGCAGAAAGTCCCGGAGCTCGCGCTCCTGAGCTTCATCTAAGACTCCCGCCAAGTGATCCATCCACCACTCTATCGCTGTTATTTCATCTAGTGCTTGCATAATCAATTACTTAGCTCCAGTTGTAAATACTTCTCACGCAGTTCTTTAAGTACCCGGTGAACGCGCACTTTGACCGCACTTTCCGTGATATTGAGCATATTGGCCACATCGCCATATTTCATTCGCTGAAACCTCGTCAGTTCAATGAGTTCCTTCTTCTCCGGAGATAGGGAGTCCAATGCCTGCATGAGCATGCTCATCTCTTCTTCTTTTTCTTTTCTCGTCTCCACGTTATTGCTCTCCTGTAGGTGTGACTCCCATTCGGACATGTCTTCCTGCCAGCTGTACCTCTTGCTTTTGCGGTAATGATCGTGGTGAACATTCCTTGCTAGCTGAAACAACCAGCTCTCAAATTGGCCTGTATCCGAATAGGTATGTTTGTATTTCAATACTCTCATGAAAACATTCTGAACTAAATCCTCACTTGAGGAGCCATCATGGGTCATGCGATAAAAAAAGCCAAACATTCGGCGGCTGTAGCGATAATAAAGGAGATTTAGCTTCTCCAGGTCACCTGCTTTTATCTTGAGCATGATGGCATGATCTGATAGTGAATCCACTCGTCTTTTGTGATTATCGACGGGGTTACCGACGTACCTACAATTGGTTACAATAGTTACTGAATTTCGCTCAGAAGCGCCACTGGTCGGAGATTTCAGAGGTGACGATCCAATCAGGATATATTTGATCATTATGCAGCGATCAGTCGTCAGTTTTGTCATATTTTCAATGAAATAGCCATATCACTCCGTTTTTTTGGTAGCCCCCCGGCATTCCGATAAATTGCACTCAATCAATGGAGAACACATCCTATGGAGGAGCTGGAAGAACCGAAATTGGTAAAAAACGATCCTTGGCTGTCACCCTACGCCGAGGAAATCGCAGCGAGAATTCAACGTCAAAAAGATCGCGAACAAGAGATCGCTAAGAAGTATGGTAGCCTGTCGGCATTTGCCGATGGACACCATTACTTTGGGCTCAACTACGATGAGAAGAAAAAGGGCTGGTGGTACCGGGAATGGGCACCTGCTGCGAAAGGAGTAGCACTGGTCGGCGACTTCAATAACTGGGATCGATCGGCCAATCCCGCAAAAAGCCTCAACAATGGCGTCTGGGAGCTTTTCCTGGAGGATGCGACGTACAAAGACCGATTGGTCTACCACTCCAAGTTCAAGGTACATGTCGCCACCGACAGTGGGGGTATGGACCGCCTCCCTGCATATGTGCGATACGTAGTGCAGGATCCCGAAACACACGATTTTGCCGGATGCCTCCATGAGCACAAAGTATTCCAGTGGACGGATCAGTCATTCACTCCAGAAGAGGCCAATAAAGAACCCTACATTTACGAATGCCATATCGGGATGGCTCAGGAAGAGCCGAAGGTCGGTTCCTACCTCGAGTTTGCTGAAAAAGTGCTACCCAAGATTGTGGAGCAGGGGTACAACGCCATCCAGATGATGGCAGTCCAAGAGCATCCTTACTATGGTTCGTTTGGTTATCACGTTAGTAATTTCTTTGCTCCCAGCAGCCGATTTGGAACACCGGAAGACCTCAAATACCTGATCAATAAGGCGCACGAATCAGGTGTGGCCGTGATCATGGACATCGTTCATTCGCATGCGGTCAAGAACCTGGCCGAAGGGCTGAATGAATTCGACGGAAGTGATGATCAGTACTTTCACCCGGGTGGCAAGGGTATACACAATCAGTGGGACTCTAAACTCTTCAACTACGGAAAGGAAGAAGTACTACGCTTTTTGCTATCCAACGTGAAATATTGGATCGACGAATTCCATTTTGACGGTTTTCGATACGATGGAGTGACCTCGATGCTATACTTCCATCATGGAGACCACGTAAGTTTCGATCACTACGATAAGTACTTCAACGAAGTGGACTGGGATGTCCTGGTCTATCTGCAACTGGCCAATCAACTGATCCGAAAGATCAAGCCATACGCTATTACGATCGCAGAAGACATGAGTGGCATGCCCGGGTTAGGTCGGCCGGTGGCTGAGGGTGGTCTGGGGTTCGACTTTCGATTGGCCATGGGTATACCTGACTACTGGATCAAAGTCTTGAAGCACAAGTCTGACGATGAATGGAATGTGCATGAGATTTGGGACGTACTGTCCAATCGGAGGCATGGTGAACGAACCATCGCCTACTCAGAATCCCATGATCAAGCCCTGGTGGGAGATAAGTCCATTGCCTTTTGGTTGATGGACAAGGAAATGTACACCAACATGCACATCAACCATGACAGTCTGATCATCGATCGGGGCATCGCGCTGCACAAAATGATTCGACTGCTGACCATGAGTTTGGGTGGAGAAGGCTGGCTCAACTTCATTGGCAATGAATTTGGACATCCGGAATGGGTGGACTTCCCAAGAGAAGGCAACGACTGGAGTTATCACTACGCACGTCGTCAATGGTCTCTGGCGGAAAATGAGGAGCTACGCTACAAGTTCTTGTACCGTTTTGGGGGTGCGATGGTGAGAATGGCCCGAGCCAATCACCTCGTATCTGCGCTACCTGCCAGTCAGATCAATATGGATCAAGACAACCATACCTTGATCTATGAGCGCAACAACCTGGTCTTCGCTATGAATTTCAGCCCGGACAACGCCGTGCCAGACTATCGATTCAAAGTTCCAAACAAAGGCAATTATCAAATCATTCTCAACACAGACCATCCGGACTATGGCGGATTTGGACGAGTGGATGATGGTATGACTTATCCTTGTGTCTCAATTTTTGGCGAACACTTTCTCAGCGTCTATCTCCCCAACCGTGTAGGTCTGGTACTCAAGAGAGTTGATGACTAAATTCGCAGTATGACCACCGCAGCACCAGCGCTCGAGGGTGAATTCCTCACGGGCTCTGCCGTAAGAAAGCTATATGCCACGGATGCCTCAGCCTATCGGGAAATTCCCAAAGCAGTGGCCATCCCCAAATCCGAAGAGGATCTCGTCCGCCTTGTCGAGTATGCACGAGCAGCAAAGACCTCTCTCATCCCCCGCACTGCTGGGACCTCCCTGGCGGGACAGGTCGTAGGGAGTGGGGTCGTGGTCGATGTATCAAAGCACTTCGATCGCGTCATCGAAGTCAATGAAGAAGAACGCTGGGCTTGGGTACAACCGGGTATTGTGCGTGATGACCTCAATCATCATCTCAAAAAGTACGGATTGTTTTTCGCCCCAGAGACCTCCACCGCGAATCGAGCAATGATTGGTGGGATGATCGGCAACAATAGCTGTGGCTCGAATTCGGTGGTCTACGGAAGCACGCGTGAGCACTTATTGGAAGCAGAGGCGATCCTGGCAGACGGTACCAAGACCTGGTTTGGTCCGATCGACAATGACGCCTTCCTCGCTCGTTGTAATGGAATGGGAACCGTGAGCGAGCTGCACAATACGATCTATTATGATACCCGTGAGATGCTGCTGGACGGTAAAAACCAGCAAGCGATCAGAGAAGGCTACCCCAAAGCAGACATCCCTCGGCGCAATACTGGATATGCCCTAGACATGCTCCTGCGGCATGCACCCTTCAGCGAGGCGGGAAGTCCTTTTAATTTCTGCTCGCTCATTGCCGGGAGTGAAGGGACCCTTGCCTTTGTGACGGCGGCGAAAATCAGACTGACTCCTTTGCCTCCAGTCCATAAAAGGCTGGTGGCCATCCACTGTAAGAGCATCGATCAATCGCTACGAGCCAACCTGGTGGCCCTAGCGTTCAAGCCCTCCGCTTGCGAGCTCATGGACCACTACATCTTGGAAGCCACCGAGCGCAGTGCGCTCTACCGGGAAAATCGGTTTTTCCTGCAAGGCAAGCCTATGGCCATATTGGTCGTCGAGTTGGTAAGAGACTCGGAGGAAGAAGTAGAGATGGCTGCGCATGAGCTGATCGAAAGGCTCCGGGCCGCCGAGCTGGGCTACGCCTATCCGATCATCAAAGGCCCGGAAGAAGTCAAGAAAGTCTGGAACCTCCGGAAGGCTGGTCTGGGACTACTGTCCAATGTACCGGGAGATGCAAAGCCTGCTCCCGTGATCGAAGACACTGCAGTCGACGTGGCAGACCTGCCTGCTTACATTGCGGAGTTTAACCAGATCCTAGAAAAGTACGGCTTGTACTCCGTACACTACGCCCACGCGGGGTCAGGCGAACTCCATCTGCGCCCCATCCTCGACTTGAAAACAGAGAAGGGCGTGGAGCTCTTCCGAAAAATCGCGGAGGAGATTGCCGACTTAGTGAAGAAATACAACGGCTCACTCTCCGGAGAACACGGCGATGGTCGACTACGTGGCGAGTTTATCCCCAAGATGCTGGGTGAGCACAATTACGGCCTTGTGAAGGCTGTAAAAGCTACCTGGGACCCTGAAGGGATCTTCAATCCGGGCAAGATCGTCGACACTCCGCCGATGGATACCTCCTTGAGGTTTGAAAAAGGTCAGCAGACCCGGGAGTTTGAGACGATGTTTGACTTCTCTGAGAATCAAGGGTACCTACGTACGGCCGAGCTGTGCAACGGCTCCGGCGATTGCCGCAAGTCCGAGCTCTCTGGCGGTACGATGTGCCCTAGCTATATGGCCACTCGCAATGAGAAGGAAACCACCAGGGCCCGCGCGAATATCCTCCGGGAAATACTCACTAGATCAGAAAAGGACAACCCCTTCGATAGTGAGGACATTAAAGAAGTCATGGATCTCTGCTTGTCCTGCAAAGGATGCAAATCAGAGTGTCCATCTAATGTGGACCTGACCAAGCTAAAGGCGGAATGGCAGTACCAATACTACCAGACCCACGGCGTCCCATTCCGATCAAAGCTGATAGCCAACTTCACAAAAGGGATGAAACTGGCCAGCCTTTTGCCTTGGGGTTACGACCTGGTGTACAGCAACCCGGTTACCGGCAATCTCGCGAAAGCGATCACAGGTTTTGCGTCGAAGCGCAGCATGCCAGCACTAGCTAGGGAAACCGTCAGCAAGTGGTACAGGAAAAGGTATAAGCCCGCGGGGCAAGGCCGAAAGGTCTACTTCTTCATTGATGAATTCACGGAATATAACGACGCAGAGATCGGGAAGCGGGCCATCCAACTGCTGCACGCGCTGGGATACGATGTCCACTGGACCAAACACGAAGAAAGTGGGAGGACCTACCTCTCCAAAGGTCTGCTGAGTGACGCTCGGGCGATCGCCCGACACAATGTGGAGCTTTTCTCCACCCTGGTGGACGAGGACACCCCACTCGTAGGTCTGGAGCCTTCTGCCATCCTGACTTTCCGCGACGAATATATATCGCTACTCCGCGGCGATGATAAGGTCAAGGCGGAGGAACTGGCTACACAGGTCTTCACTATCGAGGAGTTTCTCGCCAGAGAGATCAAAGAAGGACGTATCACCAAAGATCAATTCGACGATACGCCCCGAAAGATGAAGGTACATGGGCACTGTCATCAGAAAGCAATGGCCGGCTTGACCCCTCTGAAGAAGGTGCTCTCCTTCCCTAAGGGACACCATGTGGAAATGATCCCCTCGGGGTGTTGTGGTATGGCCGGCTCCTTCGGCTATGAGAAAGAGCACTTTGAGATCTCCATGCAGATCGGTGAGTTGGTCCTGTTTCCCACCGTTCGCGAGCAGCCAAGCGATGTGATGATCGTTGCCCCAGGTACTAGCTGCCGCCACCAGATCAAAGATGGAACGAATAGATTGGCAATGCACCCGGTAGAGGTGCTGTGGGAGGCCTTGAAATAGCTTCGGGTTCCGCGTTTTTATTCTAGACAGAAACTTGGAACCCAAAAACTCCTATTTCTACAGCCAGGACTTATCTTTCATCTTCTCAACTAGAAAATCCATGTCAGGAGATGTGCTGATAGTGACTCGGGCCCAATTGGGCTTGGCAGGCCATCCACCAGCTAACAGGATCCGGCTTTCCCACATCTTGGCCTTGTACTTCGGAAAATCCTCGACGTCGAAGTACACAAAGTTGGTATCGCTCTCAATGTACGATAAACCCATGGAGGTCAGTTCCTGGCAAAACGCTGATCTCCTGGCAGCATTTCTACTGCGAGACTCCGCCAAAAAGGCCCCATCTGTCAAGGAGGCCATCGCCGCCGCTACACTGAGCGTATTGGGCATATTGCCAGGGAAGCCCAAGGTATAACGCGTCTCCAGGGACTTGATCAGTGGGGATGGTCCGAGTAAGAAACCAACTCGTAGGCCAGCCATCCCGTAGATCTTGGAGAATGTGCGGGTGACCAGGAGATTTTTGTCATCAGCGATCCTTCGTGCCATGGTTCGATGCTCCCAATCCTCCAAGTAGTGGATATAGGCCTCATCCACCAGTACAAAAGCCCGCTCGGACACACGATCGCAAAAGCCAATGAGCTCATCCTGATCACAAGAGGTGCCGGTAGGATTATTGGGGTTGCAGAGGGTCACCAACTTCGTCTGGCTTCCCACTTGTGCTTCCATACTTGCCAGGTCCATCTTGAAATCATCGTTGATAGCGACGGGTTTGACCATGGCGCCAATGGACCGACCAAAGTTCCCAACGACGTCAAACGAGGGCGTGGGTACAACCAGCTCACCTCCTTTGGCTCCGAAGTAGGCCGATACCCAGGTCAGTACCTCAAACGATCCATGGCCAAGTAAAACATTGCCTGGCTGGACGCCTTCCTGATCAGCGATCAGCTGCTTAAGATCTTCGAAGTCCCGTGCCGAAAAAGTAGCGTAGCGATTGATACGATCCATACTTTCGGTGATGGCTGCTCGAGCTTGGGGACTGGATCCGTAAGGATTTTCGTTGTAGAGCAGTCTTCTAACTTCTTCGTCGACCAAACCGGGCAGCTCGGATGCCTCAGCAGATCTACTACATCCGCCGGCATTGCTCAATAGGGGTACGCCCAAAAGGGATAGTCGAAGCCATTCTCGTCTTGTTGTTTCCATTTTTTGTCACCAAGGAAAATAGCACGCTAGGGATAATCCTATGGATTCATGAATCTTGCATAAGATTTGTAGGCTGCTGGTGAAATGCACGGTAACCGGAGGGAGTCATGCCCGTCTCTTTCTTGAAGGAGTGATTGAAAGTCGCAAGGTTATTGAATCCCACCTCATAGGCTACGGAAAGCACCTTGCGCTGCTCAGGTAAGCGCAATAGGCGCTTGGCTTCTTCAATCCGGTATCCGTGGACGAATGATGTGAAGTTTTGCTCAGCATGCTTGTTGACGATGAGCGACACATTGCGCTCGGAAATTCCCAAGATATCAGCCATCGTGGACAGCGACATGGCCGGATCCTTGAAAAGCTTCTGGCTGCTCATGATCTCCCGCATCCTCATCAAAAGGCTCGTGCCTTCGTCATCAGATAGTCTGGCGTTGACATACTTTTTGGCGAGCTCAAAGCTGCGGTGATGGCTGATGAAATAGTAGACCATGACAAACATGAGCAAGGAAAAGGTCATGGGACCCAGAGCATACAAAGGAGCTAAGTCAGCAAAAATCAGCAAATACATTAACCAGGTAGCACTGAGGCATCCCGTCAGCAAATAGAGCCAGGAGATCTCCGGAGACTCGCCCATGCGGTGAGCGCTGAGAAGTCTTAGGCTCAAAGCCACATAGACAAATGACTGTATCAAAATGAGGGAATAGCTCCAGAACCATGACGGATACTCTGCGCCATTGGGAATCCATGGGCTGAGGAGGGCATACGCGATAGTGGGTAGGAAGTGAACGAAGTCTGAGCGGCCATAGCTCGTTTTTGTCAACGCTGTCCTCACGTATAAATAGAGCAGAGGCCCCACGGCCAGGTTAGCCGCCAGACCCAAGTTCTTGATGTACAGGGGCAGGACGGTCATACCGTAGAAGACGGACTTGGTAACCCGTAGGGTTAGAAAAAGAAATAAAAGGGACAATAAGTGATTTTTGGCACTGTGCGTTCGCAGTAGCAACACGCATAGCAACAGGCTCAATCCCAACCCAAGACTGCTCAATACCGAAACAACAATAACGTTTGTCATCTTATCCAATCAAACGGTGAGGAAAAGATAAGGATGAATCGACTCATTTTGGACTCGCGGACCCAAGAGCAAAGCCCTAGAGCCGAGCATCCATGAGGAAATCACAACCAGGAAATTTGTTCTGCCGACTCAATCGGCTCGACGAGCGAGGGATAGTAAGGGTTGTAGTGCGAGGCGCAGCCGAAGTACCGGAGCGAAGCGCAGCCCTGCATAGCCCGGTCCTGACCCCGGCTACTCTGGCCGAAGCATCCGCAGGTGGAAGCATCGCCGGGTCAGGGCGCTCCCTGACAGGAAAAAGAAAAATGACGCCATGCAACCCCCTGCCGATGCGGTTGTCCTTTATCCCAAGGACTTAAAAACTTCAAAAAAATCTATCCATGAAAAATGTACTGCTATCCTTCTGCCTGGGGCTACTCATCTTATCAGGTGCCTACGGCCAAAAGACCATCGAGCGAACCTTTGATGGGATCGAGGAAATAGATGTAAGCCTGGGATCCGGTGACGCCTCTTTTGTGAAAGGCTCTAGCGACCAGGTAAAGCTGGTACTCCGTCACACCTTCGATGACTATAACCCAACCATCGAGAAACGAGGAGATAGGCTCTTCATTCGCGAGGAGCGAAACAATGGCAACTGGAATCGGCGCGGCGATGCGTCCTGGGAGTTTACTGTGCCAGATGGTATGGAGCTAGAGTTCAATACAGGATCGGGTGATGTGGAGATCGACGGACTGACGATGGAGATCAGTGTCAACTCCGGCTCGGGTGACTACGACCTGTCCAAAGTAGACGGCGAGTTCAAAATGAATACGGGCTCGGGCGACTTTACCATCCGTGATAGTCGAGGTGAGTATCGAATCAACACGGGGTCGGGAGACATCGACATACGTGGCATGGTAGGAGAAATCGATGGCAATACGGGCTCGGGCGATATCGAGATCGACGCGATCACGCTGGCGGGTCCTTCGGGGCTCAACTCTGGGTCCGGCGACGTCGAAGTGAGCCTCGCAAGTGGACTGGACCATGACCTATCGATCAATAGCGGTTCGGGCGATGCCACGCTAGACTTCGACGGCAACCCCATCGAAGGACTGATCGTGATGCAAGTGAGCAAACGTCGTGGCCGCATCGTGGCACCCTTTGCTTTTGACAAGGAAGAAGAAATCGACAATGGGGGATCCAGTCCGACGATACGCAAAACTGCGCAAATCGGCGATAAGGACGTCAAAATCAGAGTGGGGTCAGGATCAGGGACCGCCGAGATAGAAAAGTAGGTGCTGCTTTAGGTTCCGAGTTTCAAGTTCCGGGTTTCAGGTTTCAAGTTCCAGGTTCAAGGTTCGGGGTTTCAGGTTCCAGGTTAATTGGGACGTAGGCTTCGGGTTCCAAGTTAGTTCTGAGTTTGGCTCCAAAACACTAATGTGAGGTAAGCCGGTCGATATCGGCCGGCAGCTTCACTTGGTCTGCGTAGAACTTCATCCGCGTACTGTACCTCATCATGAGTTCCACCTTTGCGATTCGATCGGCCTTCGGGTCGTAGAAGACCTCCACAAGAAAGTCCTCCACTCGATACAGGTTGACCTTGAACTGGTAGTATCTAATAGAGGTAATGAACTCGCCCTCGAAGTATACCCATCGCAATTGATGGGAGACGGGCATAGCTGAAAACTGATTGGGGGACATGAGCGAGTATTATGTTACGGAAGATACAGAAAGTATCTTCTAAACGCAATGAATTAATCTTCACAAATAACACGCTCGAAATCATTGGGTCGGTAGCCGAAAGAACCCAGCCGCTCGCCTGCGGCATTGAGATAGGTGATCACATAGAAATCTGCCGTTTGGCTGTACTCTTCGACGAAGAGAATGGGATCAGAAGCACTTCCTACGTTCTGTATGCTGTTGAAAGAGGCATCCAGCTCCACCTCCGCATCTCGTTGCAGTATGCCGTATCCATCGGATCCGTAGAAAAGGACCATGCCCTGCTCACCCAGCGGATCAAACCGGGTGACTTCTTCCAGTATCGGCTCACGGGTCTCGAGGTTGAACAGCGACCACTGCCCATTGTCCCGTACCCAGTAGATGGTGTCGTTGAAGGCTTTGATGTCTTGATACTCAAAAGGGAGAATGACACGCTCATCGTCATCAATGAGTCCCTTGCGCCCATTGAGTGCCGTGAAGTAGTAGGGGCCCATGCGCTCCAACCGTGCCTCATACCTATTGGCAAAGGCCTTTTCCTTACGTAAATCATAGCCTCCAATCTTGCCGTCACGGAGCAAGAAGATCATGCCATCCGCTACCTGAAGCGCCTCATACCGCTGGCTGACAACCTGCTTGCCATTATAGTCGATGACTCCGAGCTTGCCACGCTCTTTCAGAACGAAAAGGGAATCGTTCAGTGGCTTGATCTCCTGGTACTCCCCCTCAAAAAGGAGCTCACCATCCACTGAAAAGACCTGCTGACGGCGGCGATCTGCGATCAACAGAAACCTTGCCGGGGTGCCGGCTTCCAGGGGCTGCAAGGTGGTCACTCGTTGGTCCTCGGTAATGACTAGGGTATCTCCGCTAGTGGATAGCAGTAGCTCTTGCCCCGCATCTTTGATGAGCGCATTTCGATTACCCACCAGATGCGCGCTGTCTACGGCAATGAAGCCCGAATCGGCCATCGCTTTGTCCAGCAAGAGCCAGCTTGTGTCTGACCTCAGCGCCATCCAGGCATCGGTATCCTGTAGCTCGGTATAATAAGATAGATCACGGGGCTCCCCCACAGGGCCATGAAGCCGGTAGCCCTGTTCCGTCCGGCTGTAGTGATAAGGGGCGCCTGGTGACACCTGATGCTCCCCCCAGGGAATGAGAAACTCAAGGTTCTTATCCAGCAGACACTCCCGATCTCCTCGGAAACCAATGGCCAATGTATCCCGGTACATTTCTATATCATCAAACTTAAACTCCAACTCCAATGCGCTATCGTACAACTCCTCCACGATCCGGTCGATCGTGTAGACCGCCAACAGGTCCTCGCGCTCAAAAATCCAAAAAGCGCCTTCGGTCCAGATGTCATCATATTTAAAGGATGTTACCGGGTATCCGGAGATCGAAATCAGACCATACTTGCCATCCTGCTGCAACTTGATCCAGCGGTTGCCGACCACCTCCGCGTCTTGGAAACCCTCCCATATCGTGAAGCCTGACTTGTGCACGAGCCGATTACCCCCACCCCGCACCAACAAGACGCCCAGTCCCAGGTCTTTCGCTTCGAGCACATTGCCCCGAAAGATCTCCGTGCCCAGTCGATTGTAGACGCCGCCAGTAGCTCCCAGTCCGATCAACACATCTCCAGAGATATTGCCGCACAAGTACTCATCCGGTATCCGCTCAAAAGACACACCGCGGATCTTGGCCCCCACCGAATTCATAAAGTGAAACTTATCATTGATCAAAACGGGTGCAAGGGGCCGTCGGTCCTGACGTACAACACGGAGCAGCGAGTCCATCCTGGGATGCCCGCTATAGTCAAAGGACTCGTCGAGGTGAAACCCAATATCATAGGCCCTGATATCCAGCGCCGGATTGTCATAAGCTACGGTAAAAGCCTCTATTCCTTCGATATCATTGGAGGCGGTCATCCGCTCAAAAATGGTCCGTTCTGTCCGCTCACGATAAGGCGTCCGAGGATACTGATCCAGGAAGCGCCGATAGTCCTCCAATTTATCGGTAGCCGTCTCCGTAAAAAAGAGAAGTGAATCGTACGCTGTACTGACCTGGTCAAACAAGTGTGACTTGGGGTAAGTATCAAGAAATTGCCGGTACTGTCCCACCTGATACTGTGGCTCCACCGCCAGCCAGACGAGGCTATCTCGTGATCGGACGAAGCCACGGACACGCACCGACAGCGGGTACAGTTCCATGAAGCGCTCAAAAGCCTCGACCGAGTGCTCATCTTGTGCCCGATCATGGTGAAGATCCTCGACCCGGGCATCGAGCCACTCGAGGTCTTTGATGCCAATGCCATTTTTTGAAAGCTCCTCCAGCTGGTCGTAGGTAGCCACCGCGTAGTCTTCCATGGCCTCGCGGATCCGGATTCTGGCCGAGTCAATGTTGTAGATCGGTAGACTATCGACGGTCATCAAGTCCGCCAAAATGTACTTCACGCCAGGATTGATGGCCTGCTCAGCCAGCGAAGTTTCTATCAGCTCCATCGTCCTTGGGTAGTCTCCCTTCTCGATCGCTCGTAGGATACGTCGCAAATCTTTCGCCTCCGCCACGTATGAGAACAGCAGCAATAGGCTTAGGAGCCCAATTTTGGTCCAGTCCCTCATCATCGTCGCAAAAGTATGGAACTCGTTCGTTTTCTTCCACGGGGCGTTAAACCCGATTATTCCCATTTATCAGCTTATTTGCCGGATAGTTTCGAATGCTGCTGCCAGCAAAAAGCCCCGGTATACATTTGTTACTCATACAAAGGCGAGTATTTTAAGCGGTGATTGATTCCGCCTCCTAGGCGGGATCGTCTTTTCGATTCCACCCAGCAATGGATTCGAAAAACATTGAGGAGCAGCACTTTAGAGTGCTGTTCCTTTTTTATTGCCTGAATACTTTGTTACTCGACCAATTTCGAAAACGCAAGACTTCAAGAGATATTTCCCACTTTGGAGCAGCCAATGGCGCAGGATCTAGCCAAAGAGGGTCGGGCTATCCGCTCTATCTGGCTCCCCGCTGGCCCCCCCGCGTTTCGAATGCTGAGTTTTGAGTTCCCTTTTGGAAAAAGCGACTAACTCAAAATTCCAGAGTCTCAACCCCAAACACCCCGCCGATGCCACTGCTATCCCGGCTATTGAGCTACAGACTCCCTCTGTCAGCTAAGGTCCTTTTTTGACAATTCATCCAATCCTTTTTTCAGTTCATCGGGTTATTTCACCGATCTCCTCTGATTTGGATCAATTTCGATGGCATGAGAACATTTTACTTACAGATTTTCACGCTCCTTGCGCTGATTACCGGGCCGAAACTGGCCCATGGACAGCTGTTCGTGGAGAAACAGACAAGACATCGCTTTGCCCAACTTCATTTGGGGTTAGACCTACAAACCAGCTTTGGCGGGCAGACCACCTACCTCACACCCTCCGGTGCCCCGATGGGACTGGATCTGCCTAGCGTAACAAGACCCCGCTTCTTACTGGGTGGCACGCATTTTTGGGGCCATGCGGACTTTTATATTGCCATTCCCCTGGCTTTTCCTCGTGTGGAGGAGGAGGGACAAGAGATCTTCTTCACCAGTGGCGTGGAGACCGTGTTCAAGTACTATCCCTGGAGGATCAAAAACAACCAGGTGCGGCCCTTTGTGGGGCTGTCATTGTCGCCCTACTATTATGAGCAAGACAATGAGCGGGTGGATTTCGGGAATGGTCAGCAGCTCTCCCACGTCTCCGTACCCCTCTTGGGTGGACTCACTTTTAATCGAGGCAATCATCTTGTCGAGCTAAGCCTGACCTGGAACTACCAAAATAGCCAGGACTACTACATCAGCGACAGCGAATCAAGGAGCATCGATACGCCACCCCTTTTCGCGTCGCTTTCCTATCGATGGATGATCGACACGACCGTGGGCGCCGAGGAGAGCTGGGAGTCCGGCGCGACCCAAGCCTACATCGAGCAACTGGCCAGCCAGGGTGCGCTGGACGGCATCTTTCTGGGGGCAGGTCTCTCTTCTGCCTGGTGGACCGGTAATTCATCTTACAACAATATCAACCGCCCCTATTTCGATGCTTTTGGCGTCTCTCTCCTGGGGGACTACACCATCGGATATTACCTGCACGATCCAGACATCAATATTGCTGTTAACTATCGAGGATATCGAGCAAATTCCTCTGCTTACGGAGCGGTACAGCAGCTAAGGAGGCGATCTATAGGCTTGGAAGTGACGAAATATCTGTTCGATTACCACGGCTTCGACCCATTCCTCGGACCTATAATCAGCTATGAGCAATTGGATTTCGAAGAAGCTTTTCGTGGTCAGGATTTCAGGGAGGCCTCCGATACCTCGATCGGCTATGGTCTGACTTTTGGCTGGGACATCCGACCTGATCGGAACCAATGGTTTATTTTAAGGACGAACCTTCGCTGGTTTCCATTCCTCGACCTCGACGTGTCAGAGGGTCAGAAGATATCCTTTAGAAACGTGGAGTTCAATTTCATCCAGTTCGTGCTCTTCCCGAATCGACTGTAATAGCGCTGCGCCTACAGGTTCAACAAGAAGATCAATCCTAAAATCACTGGCGCCACCCAGCGGACAAGCAGCCGCCAAAAGCGGAAAAGTCCATGGTTCGTCAGACCGATGGACAGTTGCGTTCGCTCCTTGTGAATAAACCAGCCAGCGATGACGGCCATGAGGATCCCGCCTATGGGCATGACCAGGTTGGATGCAAAGTAGTCGATGAGCCCAAAGATGGTTTTGTCCATGAGCGGCTTGAAGTCCGACCAAATGTTGAATGAAAACACAGTGAGCAAACCAAATAGCCATAGCAGCCCCCCGGCCAGGTAGGTAATGCGCCTCCTCGACCACTTCGACACCTCCTCGAGGCGTGCGATGACAGATTCTAGCAGCGAAATCGAAGAGCTGAGTGCGGCAAAGGCGAGCAACACGAAGAATAATGAACCGATGATCGTACCCCCGGTCATCTGTCCAAATGCGATAGGAAGTGTCATGAAAATCAGTCCTGGACCTTCTGTAGGGGGCAGTTGGTACTGAAAGACAATTGGAAAAATCGCGAGTCCGGCTATGATAGCGATCAGCCCGTCCGAAAAAGCAATCGTGGTTGCAGATCGGGCGACCGACGAAGAGGCAGGCATATAAGCCCCGTAGGTCAGCATCACGCCTACTCCCACACCGAGTGAGAAAAACGCCTGCCCAAAGGCTACCAATAGGATATTGGCGTCAATCTTCGAAAAGTCAGTAGTGAACATGAAGTGTAGCGCCTCCTTGAAGCTGGCGGTGACCATTGCATAGATCATGAGGCCTATCAGGATCACAAACAAGGCTGGCATCATCCACCGAATGCTACTTTCCAGACCTTTTTGCACACCTCGCGCCACGATGACCGTGGTCGCCAATACGAACATTGCCTGGAAGAGGATCAATCGCCAGGGGTCAGCAATGATCGAGTCATAGTAGGCCGCACCCTCAGTCGCTGACTCGATGGAGACATTGCCAGCCACCATGTTTACGGTGTAGTCGATCGTCAGGCCGGCAATGACGGAGTAGAAGCTTAGGATCAAAAAGACTGCCAAATTGGAGATCCAGCCAAAATACTGCCAACGAGCACTGAATCCTTCCTGCCGACCTAGCTTGATCAAGCTACCCACCATACTTTCTCCTCCCATCTTGCCCAAGAGCATCTCAGCCGTCAGAACCGGTATTCCAAGCAGGAAGAGAGAGGCGAGGTACACGAGCACGAACGCTCCACCACCATTTTCTCCAACGAGGTAGGTGAATTTCCAGATATTGGATAGGCCCACGGTGCTGCCGATCGACGCCAGTAGGAATAGCGTATGCGAAGACCAGCGTCGACTATCGGGCATTGAGGTTGTATTTCATGATGCGCCCATGTCGCCCCGTCTTATCACGCTCGAGGTCGAAAACGTCCTCAGGAGGTAGGGTCATTTGCTGACGAATGGCATCGATGGCGGATTGGTCCTGTGTATCGAGTTCGATCTGGAAAATCGATGCGTAGCGCTCGATATGATCGGCATTTCGCGATCCGATGATCACCGCTCCAACCTGTGGCTGATCAAGGATGTAACGCGGGGCAATGGTAGCAATGGTCGCTCCGTGCTTGTCAGCGATTCGTTTTAGCACCTTCAATAGCTCCTGGAAAATCTCCCAACCGCCGACCTCCTCAATCATCAATTTGTACTTGACCAGCGAGCGATTTTCGAGCGTTTCAGGCTCGGGTATCCCCAACCACCGCTCACTCAAAAAGCCGCCGGCCAGCGTTCCATAGCAGAGCAAGTAGCTGCCATGCCGGGCGCAGAGCGGAATCAACGCTTTCTCAGGTCTGGGATCCAGCAGGGAGTACTGCACCTGCACGGTAGCCATTGGGAATCCATTTTCAACTAATGCGTTGGTGTTTTCGGTATTGAAGTTGGTGGTGGACAGCAGGTTGATCTTGCCCTCTTTCCGAATTTCCTCCAGCCACGTGGCCGCTTCGAGCATCCCCGGAATGCCATAGTCCCACCAGTGAAACTGCACCATGTCCAACTGCTCTAATCCAAGCCGCTGCAATGAGCGATCGACGATCTGCTCGACTTTGGCTTTGGATAAGTGACCCAGCTGGTCGTAATCGGGGACGTATTTGGTGTGGACCTTTATCGGTAGCGGGTCCGCCGATTGTTGATTGGCCCTTACAAACCTACCGATGAGCTTCTCCACTCCCGTGTAGATATCGGCACAGTCGAAAGTATCAATGCCTCGCTCAACAAAGGCCAGCATGTCACGAACCGGTTCCTTAGAAATCTCACCGCTATGTCCTTCGGACAACTGCCAGCCGCCTTTGATCACCCTGGATATCTCGTAGTCCGGTCTTAGCCGAAAGCGTTCGATCATTCCTTCCAGGGATTATCCTCCGGAAGGGGCTCAATGGTCGTATCGGAACGCGTGACCACCTGCTTTCCGATCCGCGTGATCTTGAACTTTGCCCCACAGTGGGGATCCGGACAAGCAATGATGTGATCCGTGGCCATCCAATCGTATTCGTTCAATGGCCGTTGCTTCGCCGGCAATAGCGGGAGCAAGGCCGACAAGGCGTACAGTGAAAACGGCTGGCCGGACAGAAAGTGGATGTTTTCTCCGCGGACTTCAAAATTGGGTCCCAGCTGATGACTGCATACGAAGGGTTTGTCCCCTTCGATGGTCTCTACACGTAGGTCGTAGAGGGTGAATTGATGATCGTCCATTGGCTATCAGGTTAGATGGAAGCCCAAATATCAAATATTTCCATAATAGCCCATCGAGCCTATGGCCAGCCTTGATCATCATCAGGAACTTTTATTTGCGCAGCGTGGACTTTGCGGGGCTAACGTAGAGAGGATCTCAAAGCCTCTCTAAAGGCATCGGGCTGATCCAGCCAAACCATATGTCCGGCGTTGGGGATTGGGTAGAACTGTGCTCGATCGATCCTATCAGCCCATCCGCTAATCAAACCATTGCCGAAATCGAGAAAGTCATGACTGCCAATAATTAGATTGACGGGGTAAGATTGAGAAGATAGCTCTGTGACATAATCCCAGCCACCCTTTGGATACGTCTGAGCGGTCAGTTCAAATATTTGTCCTTGGTAAAGTGACCTACCTCCCGTGAGGCTTGGCCATTTGGTGATATCATATAAAAATCTATTGGCAAATTGGACGCGGAAAAGCGCGGTCTGGCCCTTGGACATCAAGTCGCCATCAGACAGCCCAAATTTTTGCAGCTCCTCTGCTACCCTTCCACTCTCCATCAACGCACGATGGGCTTCAAATTGGGCATTGGCCACCGAGTCTTCCTTTTGTGAAAGCGGATTTCTCAAATTAGCGGGTGACACGAGCGTGAGTCTCCTGACACGGTCCGGGTATCGCTCGGCGTAGGCACAAGCGAGCACAGCCCCCATGGAGTGGCCGACAATACTCAATCGACGGAGTCCTAACTCCCGGCGAAGCCGCTCTAAGTCCTGAATATGGCTATCAAAGGTCACCAATGTGTCTGGACACGGAGAGTAAATGGATCCTCGCTGATCATAGAGCACAAAGTGAAATTCCCCTTCCAAACCTGCTGTCGCTGCGATCAATCCTCGATGATGTCCTCCCCAGCCGCCATGCAAGAAGACCACCGTATCCGATCCGGACCCAAACTCCGCTACATACAGCTCAGGGGAACTACCCCACTCTCCTACGGACATGAACCAATCCTTCATCTCAGGAAGTGTCGATTGCCCGCTGAGTGCTCCTGCAAGGAAAAGGAAGAAAGACAACAGTGCTATGTGTTTCATGGTCGACAACGTCAATAGACAATCACTGAACAAATTGGCTGCCAACCAGATCAAGTAACTGTAAATCAAATGCTTATAGTAGATTAACTCCGGTAAAGTGTCACAAAACCGGTCATTCTTCGTGCCTAATACGTACACAATACCACCTACGCTGACTGAGGGCAGATCACGCGGAGCTTCTTACAACCTGAGCTTCACACCTACCTGGTTGAGTAGCTTGACCAGATACAGCATCAATACAGCAAACGCCAGAGACCAGAGAATGCCCAACAGTCCACTGGAAAAGAATTCCGGTCGATACCAGATACCCAACAGCTTAGACCAATAGATCAGTATCCCCGGCAAAATGTAAATTAAGAGCGGATCCTTTGCTGCAGGCATAAAAAAGGCCGTCCATTTGTCCTTCCCTTTTTGCTCTATCAGCCAATAGAGGAAAGCGAACAACCAGCCACAAATGAGGCTGGAATAGAGGCCCCATGCGGGGGTGGCTGCGTTCTTTGCTACGCCAAAAGGTGATTTCAGTAGAAATGCCAGGAGTAGTAGCAAATTCATGAACATCACAAACTTCCAATCCAATCCTGGCTTCTTCTTGTCGAAGTAAAGGAGCGATACGATCAAGCCACACATCACAATCGAAGTATGCGAAAAGTGCGCCCCGATGAATCTCCAATTTCCTCCTAGCCAATTGGCAGTAATCCCGGAACTCTCCAGCGAATTCATGGCAATACAGAAAGCAAGGAAAGCCAACATGGCCCACAACTTCCCTTTGCCGAACCAATAAGCCAACACCGAATACAAGTACGCCCAACCGATCAGACCGAGGATGCCCCACCATTTCGGCGTCATACCTCGCGCTCCACCCTCTTGTACATAGAGGAAGTGTAGGGTGAGAAACCCTGCGAGTCCTATTAACTGTAAAGCGTACCGCGTTTTTAGGGGCCAGTGCTGCGGGTATTGGTTCCAAACCACGATCGGAAGCGTATAAGCCAGCAATCCCCAAAAGGCCGCAGGAATCAACATTTTGGACGCATCGTAGCCATACTCGATGTTCACCATGAACAGACCCATGATCAATAAAGCCACGACCCGCCAGAGCGTGTGCCGCCACAGCGTCGCCGGTGAATCCCCTTTTCGTAATCGAGCATTGAAGGCAAAAGGGATCGACATGCCCACGATGAAAAGGAATCCCGGAAAGACGACGTCGACAAAGGTCATCCCATCCTCGCCCGGTGGTATGTGCTTCATCCACCAGGGTACATCTGTGATTCCCGCCAGCTCATTGACGAAGATCATGGTAAAGATGGTCAGCCCACGAAGGATATCGATAGATAAGATACGTCCGGAATGAAGGTCCTCTTTTAGTGTCATCAACTACAATCCTACGGCAAAATGGTGAGCCCACAAAGGCCTGACAGATGGCGCACATGCTTACTAAAACCCTATGCCCTCCTCCAGAAGCCGCTCATAGATGACCGGATCAAAGCTGTAGAGGTAAGGCGCCTTATTGGCAGCACCTGTCATGAGCTTTTCATGCCGAATCAAAGTGCCCAAATTGAGCATCTTCCTTTGGAAGTTACTTCGAACCAAAGGATGACCTAGGATCGCTTCATAAAGGCCTTGTAATTCAGGCATCGTAAACCGTTCCGGCAACAAAGATCTTCCGATGGGGAGGTATTGCAATTGACGTCTGAGGTATTGCAAAGCCATATCCAACATCATGCGGTGATCCAGTATCAGATCTGGTACCTCCTCCAGCGACACCCACTCGCATCTTTCACTGAGGAAATCCGGATGAGGGCGTGCACGCCGCATGTCTACTAAGGCGAAATAGGCGGTAGATACGAAGCGCTTGGCAAACCAATTGATGTCCCACTTTTGGCCCTTGAGTGGCATCCTTTCCAAGATCTTCCGCATCTTATCGTAATCACTCTCGTGGCCACTGGCTGCTCTACCAAGGGCACCAAACGTATGGAACTGTTGCAAAAAAATAGACCGTAAGCCGGTGCGCTCGTCCAGGACACGGTGAGCCGCATCATCGAGGCTTTCCGAGGAGTGGACAAAACCCCCGGGTAGTGACCACGCCTCCTCGTATTTCCATTTGAGCAACAGTACGTGCAACTGTTGGCTGTCATAACCAAAGACCACGCAGTCCACCGAAATCCCCGGAAGCGATTCCGAGAGCCGATCAGCGAAAGCATCCAGATCCACTTTATTTCCCATCCGAGTGGAAAACTAAGGCGCTATTTTTTCATTTTGATACAATAACAGATTTATTTATTATTGTATCACAGTGATATATTAATGGCATGGATTGGGGCACTACCCTTTTTTTCAAGGCAACCTTGGACCTCTTACCAGCCGAAAAACGCATGTAACGAACCCCATGATGAGAAAAGTCCTTAAAATCACCGGCATCATCCTCGGAGCCATCGCCTTGCTGCTCCTATCGGTTTTCGCATTTTTTCAAATCAAGTGGCGCATGGAATCCTCGGCCAATATGAAGCTCCTCGGCGAGGAGGCGCCTGTTCTGACCATCCAGGGTCACACGTTCCGCGACCTCAACAAAAACGGACAGCTAGACCTCTATGAAGACACAGGAGCACCGATTGAGGCCCGCATCGACAATCTCATCTCCCAAATGCAAGTCGATGAGAAGGCAGGGCTAATGTTTGCTCACTTCCTGGGAATGAACGAAGATGGCTCACTGCTTGAGAGCCCGAGGTTGGGTGATCCATTCTCTTTTTTCACCGAAAGTACTTCCACGACACTCCTGGTCAAGAAGATGAATGCGGTGCAAAACCTGGGGGGCTCTTCCGCGCGCAACTATGCCACCTGGAACAACAACCTACAAAAGTTTGCGGAGCGCACACGCTTGGGTATTCCTGTCACCCTCATCAATGATCCGAGGCATGGTACTCAGGCGATGCCCGGTGCGAGCGCCGAAGCAAAATGGATATCGATTTGGCCTTCTGCACTCGGCTTTGGCGCCATCGGTGACACCGTGGTCATGCGGGAGTTTGCCGATATTGCCCGGAAAGAATACCTGGCCTTGGGCGTGCGATTGGCCCAGCATCCGATGGCAGACATTGCCACCGATCCCAGGTGGGCGAGGGTCAACGGCACCTTTGGTGAGGATGCACACCTGAGTGCAGCCCTGACCAAGGCCTACGTATTGGGATTTCAGGGCGACAGTCTCGGCCCAAATAGCGTGGCGTGCCAGACCAAGCACTTTGCCGGCGGAGGACCGCAAGAAGACGGCTGGGATGCACACTTCGCTAGTGGGAAGGGCCAGGTCTATCCGGGCGACCGGTTTGGGTATCATCTGATTCCCTTTACCGAGGGCGCACTCCCAGCAAATACTGCGCAGATCATGCCCTATTATGGAGTACCCAAGGGACAGGTGAAGGAAGAAGTCGGCTTTGCCTTTAGTCGGGAAATGATCCAGGAGCTGCTTAGGGACTCATTGGGCTTTGATGGGGTGGTAGCGACGGATTGGGGGATTATCTCGGATATGCCCATAAAGCCCGCCTCTGCCTGGGGCGTGGAGCATCTCACCGAAAAAGAACGAATCAAAAAAGCACTTGATGCAGGGTGCGATGTTTTTGGTGGAGAGTATTGCACGGAACACATCATCGAACTGGTAGAAAGCGGTGAGCTACCTGAGTCACGGATTGATGTCACCGTGCGGCGCATTCTGCGTGACAAGTTCAAGCTTGGGCTTTTTGACAATCCGTACGTGGACCTCGACAAAACGAGCATTGTGGGCAATCCCACGTTCGTCGCCAAAGGCAAGGAAGCGCAGCGCAAATCATTGGTCTTGCTGAAGAACGAAAGCGGCCTTTTGCCTCTCTCTTCCGATCAAAAGGTCTATCTGCACGGTATGACCCAATCCGGTTTGGGCGACATGTTTCCGCAAATAGTCGATGACATCGAAGCGGCAGATGTAATCGTACAAAAACTCGAGACACCCTCCTCTCCGCCTGAAGGTGACGGTGGGCTTTTGGAGCGCTTGATCCCCCAGGGCAGGCTGGACTACCCTCAAGAAGAGAAAGATGAAATCCTGGAACGGACCAATAGTAAACCGACGGTGACAGTCCTCACGATCACCAGGCCTCCGGTAATCCCAGAGATCAACGCTGCCAGTAAGGCAGTGATCGCCGACTTTGAATGTCAGGATGAGATCATTTTGGAATTGATCTTCGGACAATTCAATCCCAGTGGTAAACTCCCAATCGAGATGCCGTCATCTGTGGAAGCGGTAGAGCAGCAGATGGAGGATGTTCCTTACGACTCGAAGGATCCATTGTACGCCTTTGGGCACGGATTGAGTTATCAGTAAGGGTCATTTAGTATTTTTTATTGGCGGAAGTTCACACCATCAGGTCCATAAGTGTCAAAAAGAAAAAACGACACTCATGAAAAACTGGAAAGAAGCGAACGAAGCCATCAATAATGCCCTGGAAAAGGGAACGGCGATGGTTGCATTCGAGGAATACTACTCGAATGAAGTAGTCATCCAGGAAAATGAAGCCGAGCCGAGGGAGGGCAAAAGCCTGAATCGGGAGCAATGTGGCGCTTTTGTGTCGATGTTCCCT
>JBCCXG010000002.1:0-33117 GCA_039191945.1 Bacteroidota bacterium | reverse complement strand
TTTTTCCGCATGCACCCAATGGCCTGCGGAAAAACCCAGAGAATTGATGGGTGCCTTAAATACCTTCTTAAGCTAAGGCTAATGGATAAGATTATGAGGATTACTAAGGCCCATGAAAATAGAAGAAATGATAGGAAGGTATAACCATCGAATTTTCCTAGCGAAACCTTGGGGTCTCCGGGCAGACCACCAAGGGTGATGAGCTTTCGGTTTCGATGAAAATACCCAAAAGCACCAGAGTGACGCCAAGGCAATCTGTCAACCCTCGATCCTTGAACTATTGATACCCAAAGGTAAACTTTTCCTAATCCCAAGTTATTTGGACTCAACCAATGCCCCAAGCATCATGGCGCCTGTCGTAGGTGAGATTATCCGCCAAACACGACACTTTCTTGTGGAGAATGTGCGTACCACAAGGCGCTACATCAGTTCACTAAGACTTGGGATAGAAATCGGTGATTTGACCTTCCAAACATTAGACAAGAAAACTTCTTACGACGAGCTCATGAAGCTCATGAAGCCCCTGATGGAAGGTGAAGATATGGGGGTAATCTCGGAGGCAGGTATGCCCTGCATTGCCGATCCAGGACGAATCGCAGTCGATTTTGCCCATAGCAATGATATCGAAGTGGTACCCATACCCGGACCCTCTTCCATCTTACTGGCGCTGATCGGATCAGGTTTGAATGGTCAGCAATTTACATTTCACGGATACTTGCCCATTGACCGAGAGCAACGAACGAAGCGCATCCTATCCTTGCAAAAGGAAGTACTGGGCAGTGATATCACTCAGATATTTATGGAAACCCCCTACCGAAACAACCAGCTGCTAACGGACCTGGTCTCCAACCTGGCCGGGGACTTGCTCCTGTCCATCGCGACAAATCTTACGGGTGACAACGAATCTGTAAGAACAAAGCCCATTAGTTTTTGGAAAGCACATCTACCTGATCTTCACAAAAAACCAACAATATTTTCGCTCGGGAGAAGGAAGTCGTAGTGGTTGAAAGATCTTGCCGATCAGGTCACGTATTGATTTCCGATAGAAACCCTAAATTTGCGGCCTAAATTAAGAACATAGATGTCTTACCTATTTACTTCTGAGTCCGTATCCGAAGGACACCCTGACAAAGTAGCTGATCAAATATCAGACGCTCTCATAGACCATTTTCTGGCTTTTGATCCTTACTCCAAGGTCGCCTGCGAGACGCTGGTTACGACCGGCTTAGTGACCCTGGCCGGAGAAGTAAAGTCGAAAAGCTATCTGGATGTTCAGCAAATCGCCAGGGAAGTCATCGAGAAAATTGGCTATACCAAAAGTGAGTATCAGTTTGATAGCAAATCCTGTGCGGTTATTTCCGCGATCCACGAGCAATCGGAAGATATCAACAGAGGAGTCGACCGAGATCATCCTGACCAGCAGGGTGCTGGCGACCAGGGCATGATGTTTGGGTACGCGACGAAAGAAACAGACAATTACATGCCATTGGCACTGGATCTATCGCATAAGATCCTGATCGAGCTAGCAGCGCTCCGACGAGAAGGCAAAGACATCACCTACCTGCGTCCCGATGCCAAGTCGCAGGTAACCATTGAATACGACAACAACAATAAGCCCGTGAGAATAGATGCCATCGTGGTGTCCACGCAGCACGATGAGTTTGATACCAACGATGACCAAATGCTGGCAAAGATCAAGTCTGATATCATCAATATCCTCATCCCTAGGGTCAAGGCACAGGTGAAGCCAGAGATTCAGGAGCTATTCAACGACCAGATCAAATATCACATCAACCCGACAGGCAAGTTTGTGATTGGTGGCCCGCACGGGGACACGGGTCTGACCGGACGCAAGATCATTGTAGATACCTACGGGGGCAAAGGCGCCCATGGTGGAGGGGCGTTCTCTGGAAAGGACCCCTCTAAAGTAGACCGGTCCGCCGCTTACGCCACGCGGCATATTGCAAAGAATCTGGTAGCAGCTGGCGTAGCCGAGGAGGTACTGGTACAAGTATCTTACGCCATCGGAGTCGTCGAGCCTATGGGTATCTACGTGAACACCTATGGAACCGCTAGTGTCGGCCTGACGGACGGGGAGATCGCGAAAAGGGTACAGGAAGTTTTCGATATGAGACCCGCTGCCATCGAGCGACGTTTGAAGTTGCGCGAGCCCATCTATTCAGAAACTGCAGCCTACGGCCATATGGGACGAGTCTCCGAGACCAAGAGCATCACCTTCAAGTCGTCAGGCAAGGAGGTAACCAAAGAAGTCGAGACGTTCACCTGGGAGAAGCTGGACTATGTGGACAAGGTCAAGGGTGCGTTTGGCCTCTAGCGTTGGGCTGGGGCTTGCCATCTTCCTGATGAGTTGTCAGACCCCAACCCCTTCGTTATCAGAGGGGGAGCAACCAAACCGGAAGCTCAAGGCAGGATTCCTGATGATTGATGGTGTCTACAACTCTGAGTTGATGGCTCCCTACGATATCTTTCAGCACACGGTTTTTCACACAGATCATGGTATAGAGGTGTTCACGGTAGCACCCACTATGGAACCCGTGACAACCTTCGAGGGTCTGCAGATATTACCGCATTACTCCTTTGATGATCATCCTCCCATTGACATTTTGGTAGTAGCAAGTGCGGAGCACAATATGGACTCAGACCTGGAGAACGAACGGCTCATTTCCTGGGTAAAAGCAATCGGCAAGCAAAGCCAATATGTCATGTCTCTCTGCGACGGGGCCTTTGTCTTAGCCAAGGCAGGTTTGGTAGAAGGTCGTATTTCTACAACTTTCCCTTCCGACATCGAGCGGTACCGCTCGATGTTCCCTCAGCTCGATGTCCGTTCAGACCAATCGTTTGTGCATGATGGTCAGCTGCTCACATCAGCGGGTGGTGCCAAGTCGTATGATGTAGCACTCTACCTCGTCCACGAGCTGTACGGAGAGAAAGTGGCCCAAGGTGTCGGGCGGGGTTTGGTGATCGATTGGGACCCGAGCGACTATCAGTTCCTCACCATTGATCGCTAAAAGTCAAGCTTGTCCCTATCTCCTCCGAAAGACACGTGTTTCACACCGTCTTGTTTTAGAAAGTCATGGGGAAAACCTAACTCAATGGCACTGGCGTCATTGAGCCGAGTCATTGCTTCTTCTGGTATTGAGACCTCCGCTGCCTTCATGCTGTCAACGACCTGATCCAATTTGCGAGCACCCACAATTGGAATGGAAGTATGCGATTGCTGCATGGTCCATCTCGTCGCCAATTGGGCGGGAGAGACACCTAATTCCTCGGCGATGTCTACCACCACCTGTGCGATCCGATTGCTTCGCTCACTGCGCCTAGTGCTCTCTTCCTTCACTCTGCCGGCACTTTCTCCTTTCAAATACTTACCGGTTAAGGCGCCACCGCCAAGGGGCGCCCATGGGGTCAATGCCAATCCAAGCGAGTTGGCCATGGGGAGGAGGTCCCTTTCCGGCGTGCGCTGTAGTAGACTATACTCCACCTGCAGGGCAACAAATTTTGCCCATCCCCTGAATTCAGCTATGGTATTGGCCCTGGAGACTATCCATGCTGGCGTATCGGAGATCCCGATGTAATTGACTTTACCTTGACGGACGAGGTCTTCCATCCCTTTCATGATCTCATCGATCGGGGTGGTCCCATCCCACATGTGCACCCATAACAGATCAATAAAATCCGTGCGTAGTCTGGATAGACTAGCCTCGACACTGCGCATCATGTTTTTTCGGTGGTTCCCAGCGTAGTTTAGGTCATTAGGCTTGTCAAACAGTGTGTATTTTGTGGCTACGACAAAGTGATCCCTGTCGGACTTTACAAATTCTCCAACAAATCTCTCACTAGTACCTTCGGTATATCTATTGGCAGTATCAATGAAGTTACCTCCTAAATTGGCGTAGTGATCAAAGATGGCCTTGCTTGTCTTCTTATCAGCTCCCCAGCCCCACTCTTCACCAAAGGTCATTGTCCCGAGACAAATTTCCGAGACGCGTAGGCCTGAGTTTCCTAGTAGTTTAAATCTCATAGTGGATAAAGATATGTCACCAATCGATCACTTGACGATCTCTCAGGAATTTCCCCTGCGGCAAAAGCCGTCTTTCCTCTGTCATCAGCCAGACAGGGGTGTCTGCACCTTGCTCCACGGTTCTTGTCGCACCCGCGCCTCCCATATCAGTCTGTACCCAACCCGGGCAGACCGCGTTGACCTGAATAGCGTCCTTCGACAGCTCAGCGCCAAATATAGCCGTCATGGCATTCATGGCCGTCTTCGAGATGCGATAGGAAGGATAGCCTCCACCCATTTCATTCAAGGCACCCAATCCACTCGAGAGGTTAACGACCCTTGCGTCTCCGCTTTTTCGCAGCAGCGGGAGTAGATTTCTTATCAAGAGTAAAGGGCCGTAGAAGTTCGTCTCCAGGGTTTGGCGAAACACGTCCATTTGAACATTCTCCAGTGAAGTATGCTGGTCTTGGAATACTCCGGCATTGTTGACCAGACCATCAAGATACGTGTACTCGGTGGCAAGCTGCTCAGCCAGCTCTTCTACACTGGGCTCACTCCCAACGTCGAGTTTGAACAGGGTAACTGCTAAGCCCTCATCACCCAGTTTTGACTGAGCATCTTTGCCTTTGGCCAGGTCTCGCGAAGTAATCAGTACCTCATTGCCTTTTTGCGCCAACTCTCGGGCGATTTCCAGCCCAATGCCTCCGTTCGCACCTGTTACCAGTATTCTACTCATCTCTTAAAAGTAATGATCTTGTCTTCGTAGTCAAGGATTTCGCCGAATAGCAATAAAACACTTGGCTACAGACGGGCAAGCCATCAGCTCAGAAACGAAATCAGCACTCCAGCCGCCACCGCCGAACCAATCACACCTGAAATGTTGCTCGCCATAGCGTACTGTAAGAGGTGATTGTTCGGATCGTGTTTTAGGGCAATGTCGTTCGCCACACGCGATGCCATCGGTACCGCGCTAAGACCCGTCGCACCGATCAGGGGATTGATTTTCTTCTTGGCAAAGACATTGTAAACCTTCACCGCCAGAATACCTCCCGCGATAGAAATCGCAAAGGCAATAAACCCTCCCAGGATAATGAGAATGGTTTGCGTGTTGAGGAAGGCCTTTGCCGTCATGGTCGCACCGACCGCCAATCCAAGAAAAATGGTTGCGGTATTTAGAATTGTGTCAGAAGCAGCCTTATGCAACCTCAGCGTAGACTGCCCGATCTCCTTGACCAGATTACCAAACATCAAGAGACCTAGGAGTGGGACAGAGGATGGAACCAATAGCGCCACAATAGTCCCTACGGCAATCGGGAATAAGATCTTAAGTGTCTGTATATTTTTTACTGGCGTTCGCGGAGGAAAGAGCTTGTCTTGCTGCTTCATATTGATCATCAGCTCCTTCTCAGAAGTCGTGAATCGAACGACAAAAGGAATGATCACAGGAACCAGCGCCATGTAAGAGTAAGCTGCAATGGCAATCGGGCCAAGTAGATGCGGTGCCAGCTTAATCGTTGTATAAATCGCGGTAGGACCATCGGCACCACCAATAATCCCCAGTGCAGCTGCCTCTTTCAGACTAAACCCAAAGGCTACTGCGGATATCAGAACTGTGAAAATGCCTATCTGCGCGGCAGCACCAAAAAACGCCAGGCGTAGATTGCGCAGCATCGGACCAAAGTCTGTCAATGCCCCTACGCCCAGGAAAATGATCGGTGGGAGGAACCCAGTCTTGATCAGCGAGTAGTAGACGAAGTTCATAATCCCATGCTGATTCGCAATCTGATAGAGCGTCAGGTTTTCATCTACCTTCACAACTCCCATTTGTCCTCCAGGAAAATTGGCAATCAACATACCAAAGGCGATGGGTACTAGGAGTAGCGGCTCGTACTGCTTCTTGATCCCCAGGTACAGTAAGAAAAAGGAAATGAGGATCATCAACAGGATTTGGGGCTCATCCACAATATTCTGGATGGCCGTCATCTCATAGAGCTTCTGTAGGAGGTCCAACTCAGCTCAATGTTATGAGTACATCATCATCGAAAACGTCCTCTCCCTCACTCACAAGTATGTCTACAACTACTCCTTCCTGCTCGGACTTTACAGCATTGGTGACCTTCATCGACTCAATATACAAGACCACATCCCCTTTATTCACTTGATCTCCAACTTTCAAGGGACGCTCGCCACTGTCCTTGGTCATGTACACTTTTCCCTCCAAGGGAGCGGTGATCTCTTTTGTCGCCGCCGAAGTGGGCGCAGCCACCACGGGTGCTGCCGGAGTAGCTTCAGCAACAGGTTGAGTATTCTCAGCACCGTAGGAGATAGAGACTCTGAACTGCTCTCCATTTACGTCAATATCCAAAGACCTAGGCTGGAAAGCTCCGTGCCCATTGGAAGAAGGCTGAGGAACGGGGATCTCACCTTTCGATGCTGCATCTCCACCCCTTTTCTTGGCCAGGTCGGTCTCAAAATCTTCTTTAGCCTTACCGTTTTTGTAGGCCTCATACTGCTGAGGATGCATGGCGTATTCAAAAAGCTCCTCGTCGTCGGGGCCCGTTTCCCAGCCCTTGTCCTGCATTTCTTTTCTCAAATCCTCCAGGACATCGGGGTAAAGGTCCTGCGGATCTCCATCAAAAAAATCTCTTCCTTGCTCCTGGGCAAGCCCCTTTAGCTCCGGCGCGATCTCACCCGGGACCCGACCGGACTTACCTAGGATCATGTCCCAGTTATTGTCATCAAGCAGTGACCAGCGTTCCTTGCCCTTCTCCATTTGCATGACATTGACCAAAGCCGCATTTTTCACATATTGACTGTAGGGGGTGACTAGTGGCGGATAGCCCATCTTTGGCCAGATTTCCTGTACCTCGTCAAACAACTTGATCAAAAGGTCGTCCTGGCTAAGGCTAGGCTGATTGTTCTTCTCTTTCCACTTGTTCAAGCTCTTCAGGTTGTTCTCCAAATCAGCCATCAAGCTACCCATCATACCTCCGGGTAAACCAGGACCGATGAGCAACGAATTCATCAACCTATTCTTGGGATTGATGTAGTATCCCAGGAAGTCATCGACAAACTCTTGAGTCAACGCTCTGGCCTGCATGTAAGCTTTCATGTTGATATCAGGGACTGCGAAACCAGCATCGCGCAGTACTTCATGGACGGTCAACAAATCAGCATGACCAGTACCGAAGGAGAGCGGTTCCATGCCCACATCGATGAAATCAGCTCCAGCTCTCGCGCACTCCAATGAGGACGTCACGGAAAAGCCTGGTCCCGAATGACCGTGGTAAGTGACCAAAATATCTTTCTTGATTTGCTTGATGCCTTCAGTGAGCTTACCCATACTGGCGGGCCGTCCGATCCCTGCCATGTCTTTGATACAAATCTCATCCGCCCCCATATCAATCAGCTCTCCGGCCATATTGATATAGTAGTCCACGGTGTGCAAGGCTGAGTGCGTGATACAAAGCGCACCTTGGGCGATCATACCCCCCTCTTTTGCATATTCGATGGAGAGCTTCAGGTTCCTGGTATCGTTCAGGCCATCAAAGGAACGAGAGATGTCTGTCCCTTGGATCTTTTTGAGCTTGAACATCAGCCTTCTCACATCTTTGGGGACGGGATACATGCGCAAGCCGTTAAGGCCCCTCTCCAGCATGTGGGTCTGAATGCCCGCATCATTAAAAGGCTGAGTCCACTCGCGAACCGATTGGTTGGGATTTTCTCCGTAGAGCAAGTTGATTTGCTCGAAACCTCCGCCATTTGTTTCCACACGGCGAAAGCACCCCATCTCGACGATAGGTTCTGCTACCTTTACCAATTGGTCGACTCGCGGCATATACTTACCTGAGGACTGCCACATGTCTCGGTAGATGAGGCCAAGTCCGATTTCCTTTGCCATTATCGTAGTTTTTCTATTCTCTCGATTACTCCTTTGCCTTGAGTGATGACTTCGACAGTCGCGGTGAGTACGGCGACTTCTTTTGCGGAGATGCCAGTGCTATCCGGATCCTGATCCTGTGGTGACAGGTATCGATTGACAAAAAAGATCAAAAGATTACCAACAAGTACAACGAGTAAGAGGACCACGAAAACCGTGATCATTCCAATCAGCAACAGGGTGAGCGCCGTGGATAGAGCCATAATCTCTCAAGATTGAGGAGGTAAATTAGTAAAATCCTGGTGGAGCACTGAATGACAAACGTCAGGAAAGTATCATGGATAAGTCCTTACTAATGGGACACTTACAACGTTCGTTTCACTTCCTTCACTTCGAATCCTTCGATCACATCTCCGACCTTGATATCATTGAAGTTCTTGATGGAAACACCGCACTCGTAACCCGACTTCACCTCGTTTACATCATCCTTGAATCGCTTCAACTGGTTGATCTCCCCGGTGTATACAACGATACCATCCCGAATCAATCGCACCTGATTGCTCCTTTTCACCAAGCCATCCGTGACGTAGCAACCAGCAACAGTACCGACTTTTGAGATCTTGAAGACCTCACGCACTTCAATGTTACCCGTGATGACTTCCTCCGAAGTAGGCTCGAGGAGTCCTTCCATCGCGTCTTTCAGCTCATTGATGGCGTCATAGATGATTGAGTAGAGCCTGATTTCGATTTCTTCGTTTTCAGCAATCTTCCTCGCACCACCAGAGGGCCTCACCTGGAAGCCAATAATGATGGCATCGGACGCAGAGGCTAAGAGAACATCTGATTCAGAGATCTGACCCACTCCTTTATGAATGATATTGACCTGAATTTCGTCCGTCGAAAGTTTCAGGAGGGAGTCAGACAAGGCTTCAACAGACCCATCCACGTCTCCTTTGACAATGACATTGAGCTCTTTGAAGCTACCAATTGCCAGACGTCGTCCAATCTCATCCAGTGTGATATGCTTTTTGGTACGCATCGACTGCTCTCGCAGAATTTGCTCACGCTTGGTAGCGATTTCCCGTGCCTCCCGATCGGACTCCATGATGTTGAAGCGGTCACCAGCCTGAGGTGCACCGTCCAATCCCAACATTTGCACCGGTGTAGAAGGTCCGACTTCTTTCAAAGACTTACCTCGGTGATCGAACATCGCCTTGATCTTACCAAAGTAGGATCCAGCCAAAAGCACATCCCCAATGGCCATGGTACCGGCCTGAACCATCATTGTGGTCACATAACCTCTTCCTTTATCCAACGATGCTTCGATTACAGATCCTATCGCTGGCTTATTAGGGTTGGCTTTTAGTTCAAGCAGCTCAGCCTCGAGAAGTACTTTCTCCAGGAGGTCCTCAATGCCTTCGCCGGTCTTGGCAGAAATGTGCTGAGACTGGTATTTTCCACCCCAATCTTCCACCAAAATATTGATTCCAGACAGCTCTTCTTTGATCTTATCCGGATTGGCGTTGGGTTTGTCAATCTTATTAATCGCGATTACGATGGGGACACCCGCGACCTGCGCATGATTGATGGCCTCTTTTGTCTGCGGCATCACCGCGTCATCCGCAGCCACCACGATAATGACAATGTCGGTGATTTTTGCGCCACGTGCTCGCATCGCTGTAAAGGCTTCGTGACCTGGTGTATCGAGAAATGCAATGCGCTTACCGCTCTCGGTCATTACATCGTATGCGCCAATGTGTTGCGTGATACCACCGGCTTCTCCTTCCGTGACCTTACTGTCTCGGATAAAGTCGAGTAAAGAGGTCTTGCCATGGTCTACATGTCCCATGATGGTGACAATGGGTGCGCGATCTTCCAAATCACCCTCCTCATCTTGCACCTCTTCGATTTCTACCTCTTCTTCAGCACTGGCGAAGTCAACATCATAGCCAAACTCGTCAGCGATCACGGTAATCGTCTCCGCGTCCAAACGCTGGTTGATAGAAACAAACATACCCAGGCTCATGCAGGTGGAAATGACATCATTGACGGAGACATTCATCAAAGAAGCCAAATCGCTCGCAGAGATAAACTCTGTGACCTTTAGCTTCTTTGCTTCCTCCTGCTCCATCATTTGCCGCTCTTCCTCGGCCTCAGCTCTGGCACTACGTTTGTCCTTCTTGTATTTGGCTCGGTTGCCTCCGGTGGATTGCTTGCCACCACTCAACTTGGCCAGTGTTGCCTTGATCTTATCCTGAATCTCTTTGTCGGAGAGCTCTTCCGTCTTACGCGTATCTCTTCGTCCCCTTTGTCCTCCACGGCCCCCACCTTGCTGGCCACGACGGTCCTGGCCGCCACCACCGCCCTGCTGAGGACCTCCTCCTCGATCTGAGGCAATGCGCTTCCTAGGACGCTTTTTCCTTTCCTTATTTTCGTCAGATGAAGCTACTGGCTTCGGCTTTTTCTCCGCTGGCAACTCTATCTTGCCCAGCACCTTCAGCCCTCGCAGCGACTCCGCTTTCGCCTTTACCACTTCCTCAGGTTCCTTCTTGGTCGTCGACTCAGCCGCCGGTGCTACTGGCTCCTCTTTTGGTTCGGGTGCCGTCTTCTCAGCGGCCTCTGCGACAGGTTGCTCCTCTTTCTTCTCTTCCGCCTCTTTCGGTGCTTCTTCAGTCTTTGGTGCTGCCTTATCCTCTGCTGGGGCTGCCTCAGCCACGGGTTCTTCTTTCACCTCCGGCTTAGGTTCTTCCTTCGGCTTGGAAGGTGCCTTTTTAGGTTTCTTCGCTGCGTCTAGGTCGATCTTGCCCACCACCTTTGGACCCGAAAGTCTTCCAGAAGAAAGGTCTACCCGTTCCTCGTCTGGCTTGGGTTCTTCTTTCTTCTCTTCCTTTTTTGGTGGCTCTGGAGCACGCTCAGGCTTGGCTGGCTCGGTAGCCACATTGTCCTTGATCAGGATTCGCTCCTCGTCTTTGTTTTCTGCTACCGGAATGTCCTGGCCAGACTTGATGACCAAGTTGTCCGTATGCTTGGTCCCTATGGTCAGTCCCGAAGCCTCCTCTTTGTCGTGGGCGGAATCTGCAAATTCCTTAGAAAGCATATCGAACTGTTCTTCAGAAATCTTTGAATTGGGGCTACTGTCCACCTCGAATCCCTTATCCGAAAGGAACTCAATGATGGTCGTCCTCCCAACGTTCAGCTTTCTTGCTACTTGACTTAATCGATACATATATACTTCTAAAGGCAGCTCTTCCTACAACTGCTGGATTTATTCAAATTCTTGGTTCAAAATGGAAATCACGTTGTCGATGGTCTCGTCCTCGAGATCCGTTCGACGAATCAAGTCCTCACGCCCCAGCTTCAACACGCTCTTGGCGGTGTCGAGTCCTACTCGCTTCAATTCGTCGATGACCCAGCTCTCGATTTCGTCAGAGAACTCATCCAAATCAACGTCTTCCTCTTCAGTTTCGCTCAACTCACGGAAGACATCTATCTCCAATCCCACCAAACGGCTAGCCAACTTGATATTCTGTCCTCCCTTACCGATCGCCAAAGATACCTGATCGGGCTTTAAGTAGACCGATACTCGTTTCTTGTCTTCCTCGATCTTCATACTTTGGAGCTTCGCGGGGCTCAAAGCACGAGATATATAGAGCTCCATGTTGTCCGTGAAATTGATCACGTCAATGTTTTCGTTTTGCAGCTCGCGCACAATCGCATGGATTCGAGACCCTTTCATACCTACGCAAGCACCGACGGGATCGATCCGATCATCGTAGGACTCGACTGCCACTTTCGCACGCTCTCCCGGCTCCCGCACCACTTTCTTAATGGTGATGAGACCATCGTACACCTCAGGAACTTCACTTTCAAAAAGTCTTTCCAGAAACGTGGGTGCCGTCCTGGACAATACGATCCTGGGATTGCCATTGTGCATCTCTACCCGATGAACGATCGCTCGCACATTGTCCCCTTTGCGGTAGCGGTCTTTGTTGATCTGCTCGGGTTTCGGCAAAATCAACTCATTGCCCTCCCCATCGATCAATAGTATCTCACGGCTCAATGTCTGGTATACTTCCCCATTGATGATCTCACCGACGAGATCCTTGTACTTTTGGAAAAGAATATCCTTCTCAAGGTCTTTGATCTTCTGAATCAAGGTCTGTCGAGCGGTCATAACCGCCCTTCGGCCAAAGTCTTCTAGCTTGATCTCCTCAGCTACTTCCTCACCAATTTCAAAATCAGGCTCTATCTGACGAGCCTCAGACAAACAAATCTTGTCGTGGTCCCAGATGTCTTCCGAGTTGTCATCGACAATCTCCCGAAAACGCCAGATCTCCAAATCGCCCTTATCGGCGTTGATGATGATATCAAAATTGTCATCAACCTTAAATTTCTTCCTGATCATTGTCCTGAAAACATCTTCCAGGATTCTTATCATCGTTGGACGATCTACATTTTTTCCTCTTGCAAAATCTGCAAACGAATCTATTAAAACACCGGTGTCCATTACTTAAATGATACGATTACTTTCGACTTCTTTATCTCATCAAATGCCAAAACCACTGGTTCGAGTTCCTTCGACTGTCGCACTTCCAATCGGATGCTGTCGTTGCTCACCTCCAGTAGCTTACCTTCCACTTCAGTCTCATCGGACTGCACAACCTGCAGTCGTCTACCAATGTGCTTGTGATACTGCCTGAGAAGCTTCAGAGGCTTATCCGCACCTGGTGAAGTGACTTCCAAAATATACTTTCCTTTAATGGGATCTTTCTCCTCCAATAGCTTGCCTAACTTCCGGCTAGTGGCCCCAATCTGATCAATCCCCAAGCCCCGGTCTCCGTCAATCTCTACGAGCAGCTTACCCGAGCCCTGGTTGCCTTTGTAGGCGACGTTGACCACAAAAACCTCAGGAAGATCATTCAGGACCTCCTGCTCTAGCATCGTTGTCACTAGTTCCTCTACGTTCTCCACGCCCATTTTTCCCAAAGAAAAGAGGGGACTAGTGTCCCCTCGCATCCTTGTTTCTATATTTGCAATGCAAAGCTAACTGAAAATAATTTCAATCCAAAGCACCCCTTGGATCGAAAAAGACGCCAAGTTTTGCCGGAATCTTGACTACAACTGCCGGAAAAATCGAGCTCAGATGATAGGAAAATTGCGTGTTCTCAATTCTCTCACCAGAGAAAAAGAGGTTTTTGAACCCATCAACGCGCCCTACGTGGGGATGTATGTCTGTGGCCCTACGGTCTATAATGACGTGCACCTGGGAAATGTCCGGACTTTCATCAGCTTCGATGTCATCAGTCGCTATTTGAGATTTCTGGGCTATCAGGTACGATACGTAAGGAACATCACCGACGTGGGGCACTTGACGGACGACGCGGATGATGGCGAAGACAAGATTTCCAAAAGGGCGAAACTGGAAAACCTCGAGCCGATGGAAATTGTCCAAAAGTACACCGTAGGCTTCCGGGACGTAATGGCCACTTTCAACGCCCAACCACCGGACATTGAGCCCACCGCGACAGGTCATATCGTCGAGCAGATCGAAATGATCAAGCAAATCATGGATAATGGCTTTGCCTATGAGGTCAATGGCAGCATCTACTTTGATGTGGAGAAGTTTCACAAATCGCACCATTACGGAACGCTTTCGGGTAGAAAAATCGAGGAACTCATGGAGAATACCAGGGACCTCGACGGCCAGCAGGACAAACGCAGTGGACTAGACTTTGCCCTATGGAAAAAAGCAACCAAAGGGCACATCATGCGATGGCCTTCTCCCTGGGGTGATGGCTTCCCTGGGTGGCACCTCGAGTGCTCGGTGATGAGTACAAAGTACTTGGGCGACTTCTTTGACATCCATGGGGGCGGGATGGACCTAAAATTTCCCCACCACGAATGCGAGATGGCACAGTGCAAGGGATCCAATGGGTCGAGCCAAGCCAAGTACTGGCTACACACCAATATGCTGACCATGAACGGGACCAAAATGAGTAAGTCGTTGGGCAACTCCTTCTTGCCCCATGAGCTCATCAGTGGTGATCACCCGCTATTGGAAAGGGGATACAGTCCGATGACCATTCGGTTCTTCATGATGCAATCGCACTATGCGAGTACTCTTGACTTCTCGAACGAAGCTTTGGGTGCAGCCCAGAAAGGCTGGATGAAGCTCAACAATGGACTTCGAACGATCACTGAACTGTCATTTCCAGAAGGGATAGAGGAAGCCATCGATGAAAAGCAGATGGAGCAAATCAACCGCTTGGCCGACAACTGCTACCATGCGATGAATGACGACTTCAATACCGCGCTCACGATCGGTCATCTCTTCAATATGCTGAAGAAGATCAACTCCCTGAAAACGGGGCAATTGAAATATGAGCAAGTAGGAAAAGAAGCATTCGATCTGCTGAAGCGCACATTCCTGGAATTCACCACCCTGGTATTGGGGCTGAAGCAGGAAGGAAATATAGATCACGAGCGACTGCTGCAGGTGATCATTGAAGAGTACGCTTTTGCCAAGCGAGCCCGGAACTACGACAAAGTGGACGAGCTACGGAGCAAGCTTCGCGAGGAGGGCATTGTCGTGAAGGATATGAAGGATGCGATTGATTGGGCGTACGAGGAATAGTTGTTTGGTTCTGAGTTTTTTAGTTTATAAAGTTTTTAGATGTCATTTGGGGAGCAATAGCGAAGACACGAAGTCAAACAGCTATTGCCGAGGCATTTTCGACGAATGTGCCAAGATATCTGGCGGCTGCCCCGCATGGCGCAGGGCTATGCCGCAAGGGCTCGTGGGCTGGGCGCTCCAAATGATCAGACAATAAAAAAGGGACCGAAGCCCCTTGTCATGATATCGAAATTTGCCATCAATGATGGGCGACTTGCTTCTCTTTGAACTTCTTCAACTGTCGACGCAACGCTTCCACGGCTTCGTCCGCAGCAGCCTCAAAGGACTTGCTCTTGGTACGGGCGAAGAGTTGATCCCCGGGTATATTGAGTTTTATCTCGATGATCTTGTTTTCACGATTGTCATCTTTCTCGAGGCGCATGAAAACCTCTCCGTCAATAATGCGGTCATAAAACGTTTCGAGCTTATCGGCTTTCTTCTGAATAAAATCTTCCAATTTGTAATCGGCGTCGAAATGAATTGAGTGCATTTGCAATTTCATGACTTCTCTAATTTAAAAATTCAACATTTAGGCCTTCGGATGCGCTTGATCGAAGACCGACTTAAGTTTCTCAAGGGAGTTGTGCGTATACACCTGGGTGGCTGCCAGACTGGAGTGACCCAGGAGGTCCTTTACAGCATTGAGATCTGCTCCCTTATCCAATAAATGCGTTGCAAAAGTGTGCCTCAGAACATGAGGGCTTTTCTTGGTCAAAGTACTGACCAGGGTCACGTACTTCTTCACTGTACGGTATACAAACATCGGATATAACATATCGCCTTTGTCTGTCAACAGGAGATGCTCTCCTGCGTCGGGGAACTCCGCTGACCTCAAAACGAGGTAGCTCTTAAGGACTTTAACGATGAAATCAGGCAGCGGGATGATTCTCTCCTTGCTTCGCTTGCCTAAAACTTTGATATTCTGATCAAATTCATCAAAATCGCTGATCTTCAACCCTATCAGCTCGGACAACCGAATACCGGAAGCATACAGCAACTCGAGCAATAACTTATCTCTGACATCGTGAAAGGATCCAACATCAAAATGGACATGATCGAGCAAATCGATGACTTCGGACTCTCGAAGAAAGGTGGGTAGGCGCTTCTCGACCTTGAGTGGCTTGAGCCGAGAGGCAGGGTTGTCTTCGACCGCACCCCGGACACGAAGATATTTATAAAAGGACTTGAGACAGGCAATCTTGCGGTTAATGGATGTGGGTGATAGACCTCTCTGTACAAGATCTACAATCCAGCCGCGCAAGTGGGTGTGCTTCGCTTCCTCGAGCGAGGAAATCTCAAAAGTTTGGTATAGATAGTCGGCGAACTGCCTTAGATCTTCCTGGTACGCGGCAACCGTATGATGGCTACTACGCTTTTCGAATTCTAAGTATTTCAGGAAGTTTGATAGCACCGTTAGCCTTTACTATTGGGTAAAGACTAACTTAAGAAATTTCACGTACAATTCCGTGAGGTCGCGGACTTATTTGTTGTCCAAATCCTGCATCTTCTGACGGTAGGCCGCCCGAATGATTTCATGACGTCTCTTAACAGAAGGCTTGGTGTAGGAAGTACGAGATCTCAGCTCTTTGAGTACCCCTGTTTTTTCAAACTTCTTCTTGAAACGCTTCAGCGCCTTGTCGATGGATTCGTTTTCTTTTACGTTGATTACAATCATGTAAATTTCTTAATAAGGGCCGCAAAGATATATGATGTAAATCAGAAGTAAAAGAATAAATGCGGGCTTATCTGAGAAGAGAGCGTGAGATCACCAACTTCTGAATCTCTGAAGTTCCCTCCCCAATGGTGCAGAGCTTGGCGTCGCGATAAAACTTCTCCGCGGGATAGTCCTTGGTAAATCCATAACCGCCAAAAATCTGCACGGCCTCGTTGGCCAGCTCAACGGCGGTTTCCGAAGCAAACAACTTTGCCATAGCACCCGATTTGTTCACGTCGCCACCGGTGTTTTTCATTTCTGCCGCCTGATAGGTCAGAAGCTTAGCCGCATCCAGCTTGGTAGCCATTTCTGCCAGTTTGAAAGAGATACCCTGGAAGTTGGAAATGGGCTTTCCAAATTGCTCCCGCTCTTTTGAATAAGCGATAGATACCTCGAGCGCTCCTTCACCCACACCGCAGCTCAGCGCGGCTATTGAAATCCGGCCACCATCTAAGACTTGTAGAGACTGGCGAAAGCCGTCACCCACTTCACCAATCAGATTTTCCTCCGGGACGCGACAATTTTCGAAAATCATTTCGGCAGTCTCGGAACTGCGCATGCCGAGCTTGTTCTCCTTACGCCCCCCGGAAAAACCCGGTGTGCCGCGCTCCACGATGAATGCCGATGCATTGCGCCGGGTGTTGGGCTCACCCGTCCTTGCCACCACCACCGCAACATCGCCCGAGATGCCATGGGTGATGAAATTTTTGGCTCCGTTAATCACCCACTCGTTGCCCTCTTTGACTGCCGTCGTCTTCATATTACCGGCGTCAGAGCCCGTGTTTGGTTCCGTTAGCCCCCAAGCACCCAGCCACTCGCCGGAAGCCAGTTTGGGCAGATAGTTCATCTTTTGGTGGGTATTGCCGTGATAGTAGATATGTCCCGTACAGAGCGAGTTGTGCGCGGCCAGCGAAAGGCCGATGGAAGGGTCCCACCTGGATAGCTCAATGATCGCCGCAACATACTCGTGGTAACCAAATCCTGAGCCTCCGTACTCTTCGGGCACGAAAACGCCCATCAGCCCAAGTTCTCCCATTCTAGTAAAGACCTCCCTCGGGAAATGCTGGGACTCATCCCATTCCATTTTATGCGGCTCGATTTCTTTGGCAGCAAAATCCCTGACCATGTCACGAATCATGCGCTTGTTCTCTTCTGTAACCGTGGGTGAAGGGTGTGTTGCGATCATATTCGGGGTGTTAACGTTGTCTGCTAGTTGTTCTAAACAAAGATAATTCCAAATGCACGTATTATGTTCTACGGAATCCCCCCGCTCACGACCGATAAATGCCCGTCAATGTCAGCTGCCGGCCTTGTTGATGGACCAATCATACTCCAGGTAGTCAATATCCGCACCTTCCTCCAGGGGCTCTGCGGCGTACTGATTGATGTATTCTCTCACTGTACCATCTCGGGTAAAGTCACCTTTCCACCATTGGAATAGCTTAGAGATCTGAGCAGGACGTGTTGTGATATCATTTCTCTCCGGATCATTGATAAAATCGATGGTTTGCTCATGCAGCTGACGGTCAATGATGTCCGCTCGGTAGGCCTCGCGACGCAGTTTTGGACAAGAAGCCGAAGCACAGTTGATAGCGAAGTGGATACGTGGCTCATCGAAAATTTTTCTAAGGATGTTGTGCTCTACATTGTTAAGGTCATACTTTTTACCATCAATCTCAATCATCTTTATGTCCCAGGGGGTATTCACAAAAGGCACCTGGATGGATGAACCAATGTCTTTGATACTTGCCACGGGATAATAATCCAGCACCAGCTCGATAGTGAAGGCATTGTAGAGGTTGATCCAGTAGGCGAGCTTCTCACTAGAGCTCCACTGCTGATCATTAGGCGGATTCTGGGTAATGAGCGTCAAATAGCGCCTCAGTTTCGCCCGGTCCGTCATCACTCCCTCGTAGTCCAGATAGCCCTGCTTGTCTACATGTCTCGCCAACAATTCGTCGAAAATCTCATGGGATACTGGGGAGGTCTCAGCCTTTTGGGGATCGATTGCAGAGCAGCCGCAGAGTCCGAGCGCCAAGCAAATGATCATCACCGCAGAGGAGCTAAGTCTACAATTCCTCAATAATTCCAAATAAGCCATTATTTTACGGATTGCTAAAATGAAAAAAATTGCTGTTCCGGATCAACGTAGAACGCATCGGCGGCTCTGAGCCCCATGTATACCATAATGTTTGAACCAGGACAATCTGAACAAGACTATGGAAATAATCCAAGAACACCAACAGACGATCTCTCTACTGATCGGGTTCGTGATTATTGCCATCTCGTCCAATCAGATTGCCAAGCTTTTTCAGCGCATCAATTTGCCGCTCATCACTGGCTTGATCTTCACTGGCATCATTGCTGGGCCTCACCTGCTTGCTTTGATCCCCATGGAAGCCCCCACCCAGTTGGTGTTTATCAACGAGACTGCCTTGGCCTTCATTGCCTTTGCTGCGGGATCAGAATTATACCTCCGTGAATTACGCAGTCGTATCAACAGTATTAAGTGGAATACTTTTGGTAAGCTCGTCGTCACCTTCGTGCTGGGCAGCATTCTACTCTTTGCATTAGCAGATTACATACCTTTTCTAGCCAGTCAGACGCCTATTGCAAAGGCGGCCATTTGTACGATCACGGCGGCCGTGTTTGTGGCGCGGTCACCCGCCTCTGCAATAGCTGTAATCAATGAGTTGAGGGCCAAAGGGCCATTTACTCAGACGGTGATGGGCGTGACGGTAGTGAAGGACTTTTTGGTCATCGTACTTTTCTCTGTGTGCCTTTCTATTGGGCAAAGTCTCATTTATGGTAGGGACTTCAATGTGATATCGCTGCTCTTCGTACTTATAGAACTAGCTGCGTCGTTTGTAATCGGCTTCTTTGCATTTGGCTGGTTGCTAAAGTTTGCCTTATCATTTAAGATCCGGCGAATAGCAAAGATTATCCTCGTCTTATTGGTGGGCTATGGGGCCTACGCACTGTCGGGCTTTGTACGGGTCTATTCGGAGGAATTGGTACATCACCGGGTATTCCTGGAGCCTCTGTTGATGTGCATCCTTGCGAGTTTTCGGGTGACCAATTTCTCTCGTTATCGTCCGGAGTTCTTACAAATTCTGCACGAAATCAGCATCCCTATTTATGTGGCTTTTTTCACCCTTACTGGAGCCTCTTTGTCTATTAATGTATTGGGTCAGGTGATGGGCGTAGCGCTGATCTTGTTTGGTATCAGGTTGGTGACCATGGTGATTGGTGGGTATGTTGGTGGATACCTGGCAAAAGATCCGATGCAGTACAATCACGTAGGCTGGATGCCCTATATCACGCAGGCGGGCGTAGCGCTGGGTTTGGCTACAGTCGTCGCCAATGAGTTTCCCGACTGGGGGCCTCAGTTTGCCACGGTGATCGTCGCAGTGATTGTGCTCAACCAATTCATCGGTCCTCCTTTATTCAAGTGGGCCATTTTCAAAGTGGGTGAAGACCGTACCCGCGCAGTGACCCCTGACTTCGATGGGGTAAACGATGCATTGATCGTGGGATACGAAAGTCAGTCCGTAGCGCTCGCCAGGCAGCTCCTAGAAAATGGTTGGCAAGTCAAAATTGCTACCAAGAAAGGTCAGGGCAGCTTTACCGAGCCAGAAGATGTCCCAATGCTGTACTTCGACCAGATTTCGAAAGAAACATTTGACGAGTTCGAAATGCAGAAAGTCGACGCAGTCGTCTGCATGCTGTCAGATGAAGAGAATCTCGAGGTATGCGAGATGGCTTATCACGAATATGGCACGAAGGACCTGGTGGTGCGCCTCAATCACCGCTTCAATTCCAACAAATTCCTCGCTCTGGATGCCATTATCGTGGATCCTTCCACAGCTATCGTGAGTTTGATGGACCATCTGGTGCGGTCACCCCAGGCTACATCACTGCTACTCGGCATGGAAGAGGGCCAGGACACACGAGACATCAAACTTACCAACAGTGCCCTACACGGTATCCCGCTGAGAGACCTCAGATTGCCCTCAGATATCATCATCCTGTCGATCGCTCGAGGCGGGCAGACCATCATCAGCCATGGGTATACCCGTCTCCGCATCAACGATATCGTGACGGTCGTTGGGTCTGTGCAAAGCCTGGATAAAGTCCAGTTCAAGTTTGAGCAGTAGGGTCTTTTCATAATATCTGAGCGCCCAAGCGAAACTTTTCGTGATAGCTCTATTTTTGCGCCATGGCAAATCTCGACGAGGCAGCAACGCTCAAAAACATTGCGGGGCACTGTAAGGAATACGGTTTCATTTTTCCATCTAGTGAAATCTATGATGGTCTAAGTGCGACCTATGACTACGGTCCGTATGGCGCAGAGCTCAAAAACAATATCAAACAATACTGGTGGCAGGCAATGACCCGCCTGCACTCCAACATCGTAGGGATCGATGCGGCGATCTTTATGCATCCCACTACCTGGAAGGCGTCAGGACATGTGGATGCTTTCAATGATCCGTTGATCGATAACAAAGACTCTAAAAAGCGGTACCGCGCTGATCAGCTGGTCGAGGAGCAGATCGCTAAGATCGAGGGGAAAATCGCCAAAGAAGTCAGCAAGGCCGCCAAGCGATTTGGTGATGCCTTTGATGAGTCGCAATATGTTACTACCAACCCACGGGTCGTCGGTTACAAGGAACAGATTGCGGGAATCGAGGCCCGACTGAAGGCAGCATTAGATGGCGGTGAGCTCTCAGACCTTAAGGCACTCATCGAGGAGCTAGGTATTGCAGATCCTGTATCTGGCTCCAAAAACTGGACCGACGTCAGGCAGTTTAACCTAATGTTTTCAACCGAGATGGGTTCAGTCGCCGGTGAGGCCGGCAAAATTTACCTGCGACCCGAGACTGCCCAGGGGATCTTCGTCAACTACTCTAACGTGCAAAAGTCAGCTCGCATGCGACTGCCCTTTGGTATTGCTCAGATCGGGAAGGCTTTTCGCAATGAGATCATTGCCCGACAATTCATCTTCCGCATGCGAGAATTTGAGCAGATGGAGATGCAATTTTTTGTGAAGCCAGGGGATGAAATGACTTGGTACGAGCACTGGAAGGCGACGCGCATGTCCTGGCATAAGGCTTTGGGGCTCGGCGATGGCAACTATCGATTCCACGATCACCTCAACCTGGCACACTATGCCAACGCCGCGTGTGACATCGAGTTTCATTTCCCAATGGGCTTCAAAGAGCTGGAAGGAATCCATTCACGGACCGACTTTGACTTGTCTTCGCATGAAAAGTACTCCGGAAAGAAGTTGCAGTTTTTTGACAATGAGTCGAATCAGAGCTTCGTGCCCTATGTCGTCGAAACCTCGATTGGTTTGGACCGGATGTTCTTGGCGGTCATGAGCGCCTCATACAAAGAGGAAAAACTGGAGGACGGCAGTACGAGGACCGTGCTGGCCCTACCTGCGGCGCTCGCTCCCAACAAGATTGCGGTGCTCCCCTTGCTCAACAAGGACGGTCTCCCGGAAATCAGCCAGAAAATCGTCGACGAGTTGAAAATCGATTTTCCCCTACAGTACGACGCGAAAGATGCTATAGGAAAGCGCTATCGCCGTCAGGATGCCATTGGTACTCCCTTCTGTGTCACAGTTGATCACCAGACGAAAGAAGACGATACCGTTACTATTCGTGAAAGAGACAGCATGGAACAAAAAAGAGTGGCCATTAGCTCATTGCACGATACCCTCGACAAGGAGGTGAGCATGCGGCATCTTTTAAAAAGCCTAGGCTAAGCGGGTGGGATTTTTCTCTGCCCTTTTTCTCGGTATCTTCATTTTATGGGCTGTGTCCAAGCTCACGCTCATCGCACCACAGTATCTGAGGAAAAGCCTGACTGAACCACAAAAGGCATGTCTGAGGCGATACTCTAGGTATTATCAGAAACTCTTGCCCACTCAGCAGCTCGAATTTGAGCAACGTGTGGCCGGATTTATTGCAGCCAAAACCTTCATCCCCAGGGAATTCGCAAGGGTAACCGACGAAATGAAGGTGCTCATCGCTTCAACAGCGGTGCAGCTGACCTTTGGACTCCATTCTGTGGGGATCCGCCACTTTCGTTACATCATCATCTATCCCAGAGAGTTTTTCAGTATCGAGAATAACCAATATCACAAGGGTGAAGTGAATCCGGCCAAAAAGGCCATCGTGCTGTCTTGGGAGAATTTCGTGGAGACCATGGCAACAGATGACGGACGAAATTTAGGTCTCCACGAGATGGCACACGCACTGGAATTAGAAAACATGATAAGAAACGGTGAGCAAGATTTTTTCGATCGGGATGTATTGCACAAGTGGTCTGTGGAAGTCAATCAAGAAATTGAGCGGATCCGAAAAGGAATCACGACATTCTTCAGGGCCTACGCCGGTACCGATCGTCACGAGTTTTTCGCAAGCGCAGTAGAAGTCTTTTTTGAGCAACCCTATGAACTCCGGGAATACAACCGGCGGCTCTATTATCTGCTGGCCGTCCTGCTCAATCAAAATCCAATTTTACTGAACCGACAACCTGTCTAATGTTATGATGGAATGGAATCGACTGATGTCACCACTCAGGGCTGGTGAAACCTACCGGAGTCAGGATGACGAAATCCGGACAAGATTTGACCAGGATTATGATCGCATCATTTTTTCCCATCCCTTTCGTAAGCTGCAGGACAAAACGCAGGTCTTTCCTCTCCCTGAGCATGACTTTGTACACACTCGTTTGACACACAGCCTGGAAGTATCAAGCGTCGGTCGATCCCTGGGCAAAGAAGTCGGGAAGGTCTTGATCGACCGCCACGGCCTTTCTCTGTCCACGCATCACTTCGGTGGAGTCGTCGCCGCGGCCAGTTTGGCCCACGACCTCGGCAACCCGCCCTTTGGGCACTCCGGGGAAGATGGCATCAGCGCCTATTTCACCACCGCTTCGGGGCTGAAGATGCAAACAGAAGTAGCAGGAGAAGCGTGGGTCGAGCTGAACCGATTTGAAGGGAACGCCCAGGGCTTCAGAATATTGAATCATGAGCGATACGGCGGACTTCGCCTGACTTATGCGACGCTGGCCGCCTTCACCAAATATCCCAAGACGGCGTCTTCGCCCAGCGACAAGGGCCGCAGAAGTCAGAAAAAGTACGGCATCTGTACCAGCGACCTGGGGCTCTACAAGGCTTTGGCACAAGAAATGGAAATTCCGGAAGTGCGAAGAGATGTATACCTGCGGCATCCCCTGTCTTTTCTTGTAGAAGCGGCAGATGATATCTGCTACCATATCATTGACCTGGAAGATGGCTGCCGACTTGGATTGGTCACATTGGATGAAACGATCGAGCTGCTCTCAGCTATCATCGGTGAGCGATTCTCCCTGGAGAAGTTTCAGAAAATCTCAAGCAAGGAAGAAAAATTAGGTTTGCTCAGGGCATTGTCCATTCAGCAACTAATCACCGAATCGGTAGCGTGCTTTCTGGACCACGAGCGCGATATCCTCAGTGGGGATTTTGATCGATCGATGACGGACGAAATGCCTTCTACTCCGGTATTGAATCAAATCATCGATCTGTCCATCAAAAAGATCTACCGCGCACGCCAGGTGGTGGAGAGAGAGGCCGCGGGATTTGAAATCATAGAAAAGCTGATGCAGGCATTTTGTGAGTCCATGCATCACCAGCATATGGAAAAGGTAGTGAAGAAACCAAGGTTACGGGCCATCTACCGACTACTACCCGAAGACTACCAGCAGCTACTTGAACGGGAGCAATCATTGTATTCTCGCCTACAACTGATTGTTGACTTCGTCAGCGGGCTCACTGATAAGTCGGCGGTCAATCTGTACAAGACGATTTCGGGTTTTACGCTGCCGGGATAAGAAGACATACGCTTTTCCTGTTATACCTGTTAAAAAGGACTTTATTACAATCGCAAGTCGTTCATTCTAAGTGGATAAAATCATTAAATTTGCGGACTGTTTCGACCTCCAAGGGCTACAAAAAGACGGAACGATTTAGCAGTAGGAATCTCTGAAAAGTAAAATCTTAATTCTTATCGTACAAATTGAGTCTCATCGGACTGTGACGAATGTGGTATAAGCTCTCCAAATTTATCCTCAAGTACCGGTTGCTCCTCATCATTGCTGTAGGAATAGTAACGGCCATTATGGGCTATTACGCGCAGTTTACGAGGATGTCTTACGAGATGATCAGCATCGTACCCGATGACGATCCCGACGCTGTGTATTTCGACCAATTCAAAGAGCTGTTTGGCCAGGACGGTAACATCATCGCATTTGGCTTCCAGGACAGTGCTGTGTACGAGCTCGAAAACTTTCGCCGTGTACGCTACATGATCGACGAGTTGGACAAGCTTGAGGGCGTTATCGATGTACTGGGACTCCCCAATCTCCAGAAGCTGGAAAAGAATCCGGTTGAAAAAAAATTCGATTTTGTGGATGTCTTCCCCGATCATCCAGCGTCGCAGGAAGAACTTGATAGCCTCTTACAGCTGGCAGCCTCTTTGAAGTTTTACAGCGGCCAATTACTGAGTCCGACCACCGGAGCTTCCGTAGTTGTAATTTCCCTAGACAAAGAAATAATCAACTCTGAAGATCGGATTGAGTTGATTTACGATATCCAGGGAATAGGTTACGCATTCGAGGAGGTGACTGGGATTGATGTGCACATTGCGGGTTTGCCCTATGTGCGTACGACGAACATGACCCGGATCAAAGGTGAACTCAACCAGTTTCTGATCCTATCCATCGTCATCACAGCGGCCATCCTCTTTTTCTTCTTCCGCTCAGTTAAGGCTGTACTCATCCCCTTGGTGATTATCGGAGCCGTAATACTCTGGGTGATTGGTTCTGTAGAGCTTTTCGGCTACCGAATCACGGCACTCACGGGACTGATCCCGTCCATCATTGTGGTGATCGGTATCCCCAATAGCGTCTATCTGCTTAACAAGTACCATCACGAGTTCTCCCAACACGGAGACCATCATCGAGCCTTACGCCAGATCATAAGGAAGATTGGGATCATCACGCTCATCACGAACGCTACGACCGCGATTGGTTTCCTGGTACTGATTTCTACACAGATCCCCATTCTGATGGAGTTTGGGATCATTGCCGGTCTGAATATTTTGGCGACTTTCATCGTCAGTATCATCCTCCTGCCGAGCATCTTTTCCTACATGAAACCACCAGATCGCCGACACTTAAAGCACCTGGAGTTCCCCTTATTGCAGGCGGTGTTGCGTTGGTTAGATCTGATTGTCAGGCGTCATCGCCCGGCCATCTTTTTTGTGACGCTGGTTATGGTGGGCGTTTCCGTTTTTGGATTGCTACAAATCAAGGCACTCTCTTATTTGGTGGATGACCTGCCCGAATCTACCGAAGTGATGAAAGACCTGAGATTCTTTGAGCGCAATTTTGAAGGGATCATGCCGCTGGAACTCGTGGTGGATACAGGCACAAAGAATGGCGTGAAAAATCTGCGATACTTACGGGAGGTCGATGAGTTCCAGTCGTACATGGATTCGCTCCCTTATGTCTCACAGCCCATCTCGATTGTGACCTTCATTAAAGCGGCTAAACAAGCCTTTTACAACGATTCTCCGACCTTTTACGCGTTACCGACGAACCGAGAGCGGGGCCTTATTTTACAGTATCTCGAAGGTAATGAAGAGCAGAAAGAGTTGTCAGAATCTTTTGTGGACTCGACAGGTCAGATCATTCGCGTCTCACTCAAGGTAGCAGACATTGGTTCCTCCAAAATGGACTCCTTGGTGAATGATGTCATCCGGCCCAAGATCGATGAGTACTTCGAAGACGGAAAACTCTCCGCTGACATCACGGGTACCACTTATTTATTTATCAAAGGCAATAAGTTTTTGATCGAAAATTTGATCACCTCCATGGTGATTGCTTTTGTGATCATCGCCTTCATCATGGCCATCCTGTTTCGCAAAGGCAAAATGATTGTCATCTCATTGATCCCCACTGTCATCCCGCTGCTCATGACCGGTGCAATTATGGGTTATTTCGGCATCCCCCTTAAGCCAAGTACCGCTTTGGTTTTCAGCATTGCCTTTGGCATCTCTGTGGATGATTCGATCCACTTCCTAGCAAAATATCGACAAGAAATGGCTAGAAATGGTGGTGACGTGTCGTTGGCGATCAGCGTCAGTATACGCGAGACAGGGACGAGTATGATTTACACGTCAATCATTTTGTTCTTTGGATTTGTCATCTTTTCTTTCTCGCAATTTGGAGGAACGATCGCACTCGGTCAGTTGACTTCCATCACACTGCTGATTGCCATGCTGACCAATGTAATCGTGCTGCCGGCCTTACTCATGCAATTCGACCACAGCAGAAAAGCACAAACCAACGATATCGCTGTCCCGTTCAGTGAAAATGGGCAAGGACACAGCCATTCTTCGTCCGAGATCCTAAAGCAATAAGAAACCCTGGCTGTCTTAGCAAATGAATAAGTATCCGGAATACAAACAAGTCAATTTCCAGACCATTGCCCAAGAAGTCCTTGCCTTTTGGAAGGAAAACGAGGTGTTTGAGAAGTCGATCAGCGAGAGAGAGGGGGCACCCACCTTTACCTTCTACGAAGGACCGCCCTCAGCCAACGGAAGCCCGGGGATCCACCATGTGATGGCTCGGACCATCAAAGATATCTTCTGTCGGTACAAGACGCAGCAGGGCTACCAGGTCAAACGAAAAGGTGGCTGGGATACTCATGGTCTGCCCGTCGAGATCCAGGTGGAAAAGCAACTGGGGATCACCAAAGATGACATTGGCAAAAAGATTTCAGTCGAAGAGTACAATGCCAAATGCCGGGAAGCCGTCATGCGCTTCAAGGATGAGTGGGATGACCTGACCGTGAAGATGGGCTATTGGGTGGACCTCCAAGATCCTTACATCACTTTTGAACGAGACTATATCGAAAGTCTGTGGAGCCTGCTCAAAAAGCTATTCGACAAGGGTCTACTCTATAAAGGGTACACCGTACAGCCTTACTCACCCGCCGCGGGCACGGGACTGAGTTCTCATGAACTCAACCAGCCCGGTACCTACCGAGATGTGAAAGACACGTCGATCGTGGCACAATTCAAGGTCAAGCGAACCAAATTGTCAGAGGGCTTTTTTGACCACCCGGACGAAGACCTACGGATCCTTGCGTGGACGACGACGCCCTGGACCTTGCCTTCGAACTGTGCCCTGGCCGTAGGAGATCAGATCGAATACGTAAAGGTGAAGACCTTCAACTCTTATACTTACGAGCCCGTATCCGTCATCCTGGCAAAGGAGCTCGTACCCAACTATTTCAAAGCGAAGGCGCAGGACATCGCACTGACCGATTATAAGCCCGGTGATAAGCTGATCCCTTTTGAGGTAGGCGAGCCTTTCAAAGGCAAAGACCTCCTCGAATGGCGCTATGAGCAGCTGATGCCGTACGTGACGAACGAGCATCTTGAAGAAAATGCCTTCAGGGTGATCGCCGGTGATTTTGTATCCACCGAAGACGGCACCGGCGTGGTCCATACGGCATCTGTCTTCGGCGCGGATGACTTTCGAGTAGCACAGCAGAATGGAGTGCCGGCCGTGATGGTCAAGGATGAGCAAGGATATGACGCACCTTTGGTGGACAAGCACGGTCAGTTTGTCAAAGAGGTCACTGACTTTGCCGGTCGGTTCGTCAAAGAAGAGTACTATGACGATGCCACCAGGAATGCACCTGATTTCAAACCGACGGACGTCTTGATTGCTATCAAGCTCAAAGAAGATAACAAAGCCTTCAAGGTCGAGAAGTACGAGCACAGCTACCCGCACTGCTGGCGGACGGACAAACCGGTTCTTTATTATCCGCTAGACTCGTGGTTCATCAAGACCACTGCGCTCAAAGACCGGCTGGTGGACCTGAACAAAACGATCAATTGGAAGCCGGCCGCAACCGGCACAGGTCGGTTTGGCAATTGGCTCGAAAACCTGGTGGACTGGAACCTCAGCCGATCTCGCTTCTGGGGTACACCGCTTCCCATCTGGGTCACAAAAGATCGTCAGTCGATGAAGTGCATCGGAAGCCTGGCCGAGCTGAAGGAAGAAGTGGAAAAGTCGGTCGCAGCGCGCTTCATGGATGCGCCGCTTCCAGATGATTTCGACTTACATCGGCCCTACGTGGACAACGTAATCCTGGTTTCGGATGACGGCGAGCCGATGTACAGGGAGCCCGATCTCATCGATGTCTGGTTCGACTCTGGAGCCATGCCCTACGCGCAGTGGCACTACCCTTTTGAAAACAAAGAAACTTTCGAAGCCAACTTCCCTGCGGATTTCATCTCGGAAGGTGTCGACCAGACACGGGGTTGGTTTTTCACCCTGCATGCCATCGCGGTGTTGCTTTTCGATAGCGTGGCATTTAAAAATGTGCTCTCCACCGGGCTAGTTTTGGACAAGAACGGCAACAAAATGTCCAAGAGACTGGGGAATGCCGTCAATCCGTTTGAGACGTTGGAGAAGTACGGGCCAGACCCGACGCGCTGGTACATGATCGCGAATGCCAATCCCTGGGATAACCTAAAATTCGACTTGGATGGCGTCCTGGAAGTACAAAGGAAACTGTTTGGCACACTTTCCAACACCTACTCTTTTTTCGCGCTGTACGCCAATATCGATGGATTCACATTTGCCAATAAGGAGCTCCCTCTCACGCAGCGTACAGAGAGTGACCGTTGGATTCTGAGCAGACTGAATACGCTGATTGGGTCCGTCACGGTGGCCATGGATGATTACGAGCCTACCAAAGCCGCACGCGCAATCCAATCCTTTGTATCTGATGACTTGAGCAACTGGTATGTGAGGCTCAATCGTAAGCGGTATTGGGTTGGCGATTACAACGAAAATAAAGAAGCGGCTTACCAGACGCTCTACACCTGCCTGAAAGTGACCGCCAAGCTGATGGCACCCATCGCCCCCTTCTATGCAGAACGGCTTTTTCAAGACCTCAACTCAATAACCCGGTCCGATGAGGCAATGTCGGTACATCTCACATCGTTTCCCGTAGTGAAGCAAGACGTCGTCGACGAAGAGCTGGAAAAGCGGATGCATCTGGCCCAGATAGCCTCTTCTCTGGTACATTCCTTGCGCAGAAAGGAAAAGATAAAAGTGCGCCAACCACTTACAAAGATCATGATCCCCATCTTAGCCGATGCGGAGAGAGAAAGACTTGAACTTGTGGAGGAGTTGATCATCTCGGAGACCAATGTCAAGTCCGTTGAGTATCTGGATGATGCATCAGGTGTGCTGGTGAAAAAAATCAAACCCAACTTCAGGAAGTTAGGAGCCAAGGTGGGGCCAAAAATGAAGCAACTGGCTCCAATGATCTCTTCCTTGGATCAGGAAAATATTCAAACTTTTGAACGAGCTGGAGAGTATTCTTTTGAAATAGATGGCGAATCTGTTTTGCTCACATTGGAAGACGTAGAGATTGTATCCGAAGATATTCCAGGATGGCTAGTAGCAAGTGAAGACGGCTTGACTGTAGCTTTGGATGTCAACATCTCTGACGAGCTGCGCAGGGAAGGCTTAGCGCGCGATGTCGTCAACCGGATCCAGAACCTAAGGAAGACCAAGGGGCTAGACGTTCAGGACAAGATTGAAATCGCCTTCGAAAGTGGAGAAACCATGATGGTAGCCGCCATCGAAGAGCATGGCGATTACATCAAAAGAGAGACACAAGCGCTGAAGATACAGCAAGGAGTGAATGGAGCCAGCACGGATACTTTAGATATTGATGGTATAGACCTTGTGATAGGACTCAAAGTGGTTGGATAGAGAAAAAAGATGGAAGAATGAATGAAAAACTGAAAACAGTACTGCCGTATTATCTGATCAGCGTCGTGGTCATCGCGATCGATCAGGTGGTCAAAATGCTGGTACACTTCAATATGGACATGGGTTCGCGCGGCCAGATCAAGATCTTTGGAGACTGGTTTAAGCTTCATTACCTGACCAATCCAGGTATGGCTTTTGGCATGGAGCTACCCATAGAAAACAGCAAAGTGGTACTGACCATCTTTCGTATCCTAGCCATGTTCGCCATCGGATACTACCTCTACTTGATGCACAGCAAAAAATCACATACTGGCTTTTTGGTGTGTATCGCCCTGATCTTGGGTGGTGCCATTGGAAACCTGATTGATAGCATATTCTACGGCGTCTGGTTGGACAATGCTCCCTTCGATGCACCTACTCCCTGGTTCTATGGTCAGGTGGTCGATATGTTTTACATCGATATCTGGGAGGGACAACTACCTAGTTTTCTTGGAGGTGGATATATGGCTTTGTGGCCAGTGTTCAATATTGCCGATGCCTCCATCTTCGTGGCGATCTCCATCATCCTCATTTGGCAACGTAAATTCTTCAAAGAAGACACCAAAGAAGAAGCAGAAGAGCAGAGTTCGGTACCTGCTGATACGCCTGTCAGCCCGCAATGATAAAACGGCCGGTTGCCGTTTTTGTCGGTATTCTCGGAGTATTGCTTTTCTCGACTAAGGCAGTCCTGGTCAAGCTGGCCTATCAGTACGAAGTGGACGCTGTTTCACTGTTGCTGCTTCGCATGAGCTTTGCGTTACCATTTTACTTGGTAATGATAGCCACGAAAGCTCGACCTTTACCCTCTACCACAAAGCGTGAGTACCTCTTTGTCTTTTTATTTGGATTCCTGGGCTACTATTTAGCGAGTTACCTCGACTTCCAAGGTCTCAAGTACATCAAGGCGAGCGTAGAGCGACTCGTACTCTTTGCCTATCCCTCATTGGTACTGATCATCGGCTATTTTGCCTTAGGTCAGAAGGTACTGAAAAGCCAAGTCCTGGCTATTTTGGTTACCTATTTGGGTATTGTGCTTGTCTTCATACCCGAGGCCACTGTCTCCGAGGGAGGCAAGACATTACTCGGCGGCGTATTGGTGCTGTTAAGTGCCGTTGCCTATGCCTCGTACATCGTGGGAAGCGGATGGCTGATCCCCAAGTTTGGCGCCTTGCGCTTCACCTCCTACTGCATGACAGTTTCTTGCCTACTGGTGCTGATCCACTATGCTTTGGTGCAGCGCCAAGACCTGTCACAGGTACTTGATCTACCGCTCCCGGTATATGGTTATGCCTTGCTTATGGCTTTTATAGCGACCGTATTACCCTCGTATTTCATCTCCTACGCGATCAAGGGAATCGGTTCTAATCAGTTGGCCATCTTCGGTAGTCTGGGGCCGATCTCGACCATTTTGCTTGCGTACATTTTTCTCGACGAGCGCTTGGGCTGGATGCAGCTGCTGGGGGGTACTATCGTGATTATGGGCATTTGGATCGCCGAGAAGAAGCGGCTCAGCGGCTCCTAACCCCGTTCAGTAAAGAAATCGTTGTTTGTAAAATTTTTTGGCTAAAAAAGGGTTACTTTAATTGAACTATTTGTATAAAAAATTGAACCTTTACAACACTGAATTATGTTGAACCAGGCTATCGCGTTCTTTGGAAAAGAAGAGCGTCAGATCCGCGGCCTTGTGCGGATCGCGTTTGCAGAAGGCAAACTAACGGAGAGAGATATTGAGTTGCTCAATGCTGAGTTTGTTTTCCTAGACATAAGTGAAAAGGAAGCATTACGCAGCATCATTCACCTAAAGGAACTTTGGTCGCAACAGCCAGCGGACTCTTTTGGGCGATTTCAATTGATCTATCGCATTGCTACAGGTCTGATGCGAACCAATCTCTTGACCGTAAACAAGGAATGTGCATTGCGCGGAATTCTTTCCGTCTTTCTGGGTGAGCCAAAGGAAGTGGCTGAGATGATCCCCTTCCTCAAGGAAAATATACGCTATGGAAAAACCGCACAGGAGACGTACTCCAATTTGGACTACTTGATGCAATTCACCTAGAACAGCACCAGGCCGGGATACGGACACGTCCCGGCCTTTCCTTTGCCCCTTACTTCCAAAAAGCGTTCTGTAGCCAGCCAAAGATCTCCATCAACCACGCAACCCCTACGTGGATGAAGACACCTCCCCAGATATTGCGGCTATAATAGGAAATGATACCCAGGATGTATCCTCCGAAAATGGAGCTAAGAGTTTCGGTCACTGGCTTCCCAAAGTGCAGAAAAGCGTAGGTAATTACCATTGGGAGTACCGCCTGGGGTCCTAGCAGGTGGGTAAATGCAAGGATCAGAAAGCCTCGGAAGATTAGCTCGACCGCTAGGAAACTACTCCCGTAGCAGACTTCATACAATGCGATGAAGACTTGCTTCGCTATGCCGGGTTTTTCAATGCCCAGGTACAGGTCCAGCCCAGTCTTATCATAGCGAGGGTAGTAGTTGCTCAGCTCGGATATGAAGGATCCCACAAAAATGGCACCGGCCGCGAGACCCAGCAGGACAACGTATGGCTTGGCTTCAAAACCCCGACGGCTCAGGCCGTACCAATTGCGAGGGCGCTCCTTCTCGTAGAAGTAGTAGAAAAGCAAAAAGATCGGCAATGCGATCAGGGAATGGGATGCTCTATTGAAACACCTGGCGAAAAAGAAATAGTCTATCGGTTTCCACAGGTCCATGAGGGACTCATAACCAATGAAGCTTCGGGTCAGCGCCAGCGTGCCAAAGCCAATGAAAAACTTGATCCAAAAACTGGATTGAGCAAAAAATCCTCTCCTAAGACCAAAAATGTGTACTAGACCGCAAACTGCCAACCACGGCAGCCCGTGGAAGAGAAGCATCCAAAGCCATTTAATCGGGCCCTTGTAGCTGTCAATCACTGAATCCTC
>JBCCXG010000001.1:0-43074 GCA_039191945.1 Bacteroidota bacterium | reverse complement strand
TTGAAGCCATTACTGGGTCCTAACGAAAAGAGACTGAATGCCCTGAAATTGTCTCTTGCTCGATCATTCCGCCAGCCTTTCTGCCACGCGTATTTCACTGAGGTTGCGATCCATCTCGTAGTAGATTTTGAATGCCCCATCGATACGATCTTCATCGGTAATGTCGGGGAAGCGCTCATAGCTACTGCCTAGCCCGGGAGGCCATGCGGCTGAAGAGATTTCAAAGGCCACATTCTGGTCGAAAAAGCCGATACCTAGCACGTTGAGGGTGTTAGTATTGCCGTTGGTCAGCCTCGCGGTAAGAAAGGTGCCTTGCTTTATTTGACCCGTTTCAGGATCCAACTGAGCCAGGACCGTGACTTTGGGTCCACCTCCGCGCCCGTAGCTGTTCATATAGGCATCATCAAACGCCTCTGAGGCCGTCTCCTTTCGATCGATGTAATCGTCTTCATTGCTCCCGCCGTCCACACTAAAGACCACCCAGGGGATCTCCTGATCATCCACCGACACCATCACTCCCCTACCATCCACCGGCGTGGATTCATAGGTCAATTTCCAAACTTCGTTGCCTGCGGCGTCCAGCTTGGTGACGAATGGGTCCTGATTGTTACCACTTACCTGTTCAAAACCTGTTTGGTAAGTGTTGCCGTTGCCATCGGTAAATTCGCTTTCGGCGGTCAGCACGGCCCGAGGTCCCATGGGCTCGCCTTCGTCGTCTGACGAGCAGGCCAATAACAGAGAGAGGAAAATGGCCCGGAGAGGGAGTGACCTGTTGAATGCCATAACTTAGCTAGTTGAAATCTTGATGGGAAGATACGAACGGATTGACAAGGATGCAGCAAATGAGCGGTGAAGAAAACGGGAAAATGCCCAAGGGCTTGCCCTTGCGGTTGGAAGAGACAAGAGATGGATCACATACATTGGTAAGAACGGACCTGGATGAAAGCTATCATTCTTATCGAGGCGCCCGCAGTGAGTCCGTTCACGTCTTCATCGAGCGGGGGTTGGACTTTGTAGCGCAGCGTGCATCCCATGCGGTACTGACGGTCTTTGAGGTCGGGTTTGGTACGGGCCTCAACGCGCTGCTTTCCTGGGAATATGCTAAATCCCATCAAAGTGAGGTGAGCTACCATACACTCGAGCCCTATCCGGTGCCATTCGATTTTGTACAACAGCTCAACTATGCAGATGAGGATCAGTTAGCGGTGTTTCGCGAGATGCACGAGTCTCCGTGGGGTGACGAATCTGCTTTTGGGCTCCACTTTTATCTCACCAAATACAAGGTAAGACTGGAAGATTTCCAAGAGGACCTTGCGGCTGACGTGGTCTATATGGATGCTTTTGCGCCGAGTAAGCAAGCAGAGGTATGGTATCTGCCCAACTTGTCGAGATGCTTTGACTTGCTAGCGAGTGGGGGTGTACTGGTGACTTATTGTGCCCAAGGCCAGTTCAAGCGCGACCTTAAGACAGCCGGCTTTGAGGTGGAAGTGCTCCAGGGAGCCCTAGGCAAAAAGGAAATGGTCAGGGCCCACAAGCCCTGACCCCATGGTTCAATCTTCCACGATGCGCACGTCGTCTTCGTCCACTAAGGTGCGGCCGAGCGTATTGACTGCCGCTACGTTGAAAAACCCGACGACGGGTACATCCGGATCGCTCACTGAGATATTAGTCGAGACGTTGGACAAGGGATTGGCAAACAACTCACCAAAACCTCCAGGCCGGTTGGTTTCATCAATCACCTGCTGCATAAAGAAGAACGCGTCGTTGGAGATACTATGTAACTCTACGGACAGGGAGTCGCCGAACGTGTACGGAGACCGGATCATACCATCGTCTTCTTCACTTTCTTCGAATTCATTCACCCCGTCACGGATCGGCTGGATGAAAATCAGCCCGTCGACAACACCTCCCTGGCTAAACCCGGCGTCAAAAGCGATGTTGATCTCGTCTGGTTTATTGAGGTACACTCCGTTTTTGTAAGCCTTGATCCAATAAGTATCACCGACACCCAATGGGTCTCTGGACCAAAATTCCCCGAAGTAAGAGTCCTCGAGGAAGGCATTGCCCTCCTCAAAGCGGAAGGTTACACTATCAATTTCCGGGACACGGTTCATCGCCGAAGCGGCTGAATAGGTCACGCCATCCACGATCACCTCCAGAAAATAGGCACGCCCTATCTCACCAAAAGAATCGGTCGGCGTGGGGGGAATCCAGGCGTACTCCCCGTTTTCATTTTCCAGGAATTCGAAAATGGTCCCTTCATCGTCGGTCACCGTGACCTGAGCCCCTTGTACGGACTCCAAAAAGGTATTCTCAAAGTACCCTTGTGTTTGCTGTACGCGAATCACTTGCCGTCCTGGCTGATTGGTGAGCCAGGCGTCTATGGATACGAAGCTCTCAATCTCATCGAGTTCGACGGTGATTTGGTCGTCGCAAGCTGCGAAGAAAATCGTCAAAGGAATTAGATATCGAAAGACTTTCATGTGGATTAGAATTTGAAGTTGTAAGTGATAGAAGGGAAGAAGGTGCCAATGATCGACACCTGTCGGGCCTGCGTCTCTACCGGTGTCCCAGCCATGATCCGGTCATCTACTTGTCGGAAGTAGATCGAGAATGGATTGCGCCGTGCGTAGATGTTGTAGACGGTGAAGACGAAGGAATCTTCCACCTTCCGTTCTTTGCCGTTTTTCTTCACCTTGCGTCCATTTCGCGTCAATGAAAAGTCAAGGCGGTGGTAGTCCGGTATCCTGACCTGATTTCGTGCTTCATTCGCGATGTAAGGGATCACGTAGCCTTGCACCTCAAACCGGCTGTTGGGGAATGTGGTCGGCGTGCCACTGAGGTAAGTGAAGTTTCCGGACAGGGACCATCTATCGTTGATGTCGTAAAAGCCGGCGATCTTCAGATTGTGTAGCTGATCGAATCGGTTGGGGTACCATTCCCCTCGATTGATGCCCTCGACCTGCAGCTCGGTGCGTCCCAGGGTGTAGCTCACCCAGCCATTCCACCGGCCTGTTTTCTTTTTCAAAAAGAACTCTGCACCGTACGCCCTGCCATCTCCACTGAGGAGGTCACCCTCAATCAGCTCATTGATCAAGAGATCCGCGCCGTCGATGTAGTCAATTTGGTTTTCGGTCCATCGATAATAAAGCTCTACCGAAGCCTCCCACTGGTTCTCCTTGAAGTTGCGAAAATATCCGAGCGCCACCTGCTGTCCGGTCTGCGGATCGATATTGTTAGAACTTGAAGTCCATACATCGAGCGGGTTGCTGGCCGTGGTATTCGAGATCAGGTGAATGTACTGAGACATGAAGTTGTAGCTACCCTTGATGGACGAGTTGATGGACAGCTGGTACTTGAAGGAGAATCTGGGTTCCAGGTTGTTGAAGGTCTCAATGGCTTCAAAATTGTCTGTCTCCTCCGTCCCTATTAATGGTTTCCGGATCCCCGGAATGGTATCACCAAAGGTGTAAATCGTGCCGTCCCCTAGGTAGGTGTAGTTGGAGAAGCGTAAACCATATTGTAGTGTCAGCCGATCATTTACCGTCTGCTCATTGCCTACGTACAGCGCTGTTTCCAGAGCTTTCTTCTCGTCCAGACTGATGTCGGTGCTCTCCCCGTCGCTCACTCCCACCGCATCAGCAGGTCTGAAGCGATAGAGCAGAGCTTCCCCGCCAAAGGTCAACTCGTTTTGCGTATTGGCGAAGTAGGTAAACTCCGTCTTCGCATTGTATGTGCGGATCCTTGAGTCCCACTCAAATTTGTCCCGATCGTTTTCTCCGAAAGCCAAGGAGTAGTCATAGTCGCTGTAAAACAAGGTGAAGTTGGCAAAGAGCTTGTCAGAAAACAGATGATTCCAGCGCAAGGTCGCCGTCCGGTTACCCCAGCTGAATCCCTGTCTCTCGTCGAATCGGAAAACGTCCCTGCCCAGATAGCCAGAGAGGTAGACGCGGTTTTTCTCGTTGATATTATAGTTGGTCTTAAGCGTCAGGTCATAGAAGTTCAGCGCGGCGCCATCGTCGAAAATATCCGAAAATGGGCGCGCCAGAATGTCTGCGTAAGAGCGACGACCAGCTACGATAAACGATGCCTTGTCCTTTACGATCGGCCCTTCGACAGCGAGGCGGCTGAAAATCGATCCGATGCAACCATTTACTTCGAACTTCTTCGCGTTACCTTCCTTCATCCGGATATCCAGAATGGACGAGATACGGCCACCGTATTGGGCGGGGATGCCACCTTTGTAGAGTTTGACATCCTTCACGGCATCTGGATTGAAAACCGAGAAAAAGCCGAGCAGGTGAGAAGAGTTGTACACCGGTGCTTCATCTAGTAGCACCAGATTTTGGCCTACGCCGCCTCCCCTTACATTGAAGCCTGAGGCCCCCTCGCCGACCGTGCTGACGCCAGGTATGAGCTGAAGGCTGCGTACCACATCCACTTCGCCAAGAAAGGCGGGGATCTTTTCGATGGTTTTGATATCAAGCTCGGCGGTGGACATTTCGATTTCAGAGACGTTGGCGTCCTGACTCCGGGCGCTTACTACCACCGCCTCGAGCTCCTGTTGGGCATCGGATAGCTCCAGATCGATGCGTGTATCCTCCGTCAGCTCCACGGTCCGGGTCACGCTCTCGTAACCGATGAATCGGTACTGGACATTGTAAGTACCTGGCGCTAACGTGATGGAGTAAAAGCCGTACACATTGGTCACTCCACCTCCGCCGATCGCAGGGATGTAGACCGTCGCTCCAATGAGGGTTTCCCCATTTGCGGCATCTTTGATGTAACCGCTGATGGTATATTTCTCCTGTCCAAATGCCACCTGGCTGGCAAAAAATAGGAACAACGCGATGGCTGACCTCGCCATCCGCGGTTGATGAATTAAATGTTTTCGCATGAGATTGATAGTAGTTGGCGGTGATGATGCAGCCGTAGAAAGTGAGATGTTAAAATCATAGCCGTCGCAGTGGGTTTTGAGTATGAGGCAACCTGGTGTGATTTTCCCCTCACTACCACTGCATTTTTTCCTTTGTTGGCAAACCATTTTTGGGTTGAGTCTTCACTCAAACCCAGATACAGGACGTATCAACGGACGATTTGTTAGGTCGTATCGGTTATTTTTTGTTGAAGTTGACAAAAATCGCACCTGAACCGTACAAAACGGATGCTGAACTGCCGGGGAGTACTGCCTGCAAACCGGATGATCAGGTCTGCCGATTGAGTGAAGAATATGGGCCTTAGTGATCCTGCGTGGGTTTTACCTATTCTTTTCCAAGCGCTCAATTCCCCATCAGGAGACACCTGAATAATGCAGTAAATTCTTATTATATTGCAAAAGCATCGCCTGGCTCGTAAGTAAGTTTTTTCATATATGACTGTTTTCCATCGGGATGGTAGTTCTCCTACCTTCTTGGGTGCTGTATGTAGACTATCGTTGCTGGCGGTCATCATTTTCATGGGTTCATGTGATGACCCACCATCGCAGCGAGACAGAGGGCAGTTTGAGGTTTCCCAATACATTGGCCCGGTCCCCCTTGAGGGGAGCTGGGAGTTCTATGAAAACAGGTTATTGTCCCCCCAAGATTTTGGCGGGACACCCGCTGGAGATAGCGAAATCATCCAGGTCCCAGGGTGCTGGACCCACCAAGGCTATGCGCTGTATGGCCAGGGTACCTATCGGAGCCGTATCTCGGTAGCTGGCGTGCAAAATCCTGGCTTGCTGCTCCCTAAAATATTCAGTGCTTCCAAGGTTTGGGTTAATGGTAAGAGGGTTGATAGCCAAGGACTTACTAGTGATTCGAGTTACTATGACCTTGTACTGGAAGAACTCGCGCCTTTGCCCAAGGCCGATAGCTACGAGATTGTGATCCACGTAGTGAACTGGGATTTTTGGAAGGCAGGTCTCGTCGATGCGCCGGTCATCGGAGAGTATGAGCAATTGTTTTACCGGATGCAGGCAAAGTCTTCGATGTATTTGCTGTGGATCGGCTGTCTGGGTTTGATGATGTTGCTGCACCTGACCCTCTTTGCCAACTCTTCAAAAGTCCTACCTTATTTGTTTGCCGGCCTCTTCGGTTTTGCGCTGCTCTTACGCATTACGGTACTCGGCGATCATTTCATTTACTATTATCTCAAAACCAATGGGCTTTTGACCGCATCCCTGCAGGCCAAGGTCTATTTTGCTAGCCTCTCGCTGCTCCTCGGTATCGGAGGCATGTATGTACAGGCCATCTACCCTTTGCAGCTCCGCCGTAGATGGACACGCTACCTCTCCTTTTTCTTTTTGGGTTTAGCGGTGCTATTCCTGCTTGTCCCAATCCGATGGTTTGTGCCTTACCGCCATGTGATCAACGTGTTTTTCGTGATGGGCGCTTTGTGGTTTTCTGCTCACATGCTCCTTGGATGGCGCCGCAATCGAAGCTTCGTTCAATTGGTGGCGATTATTGTATTGGTCCTCCTCGGGCTGGTGGATCTTGTGGCTCCTGTGGGTACGACAACATCGTTGCTTTTTGTGGGTTTGTCGGCTTTTCTACTGGTGCAATTCTTATATATCTCCGAACAGTATGGGATCGCCTTCTTGAGGGTAAAGCGGCGCAACCACGCACTGGATGAAACGGTACGGGAGCGCACACGCACGATCATCGCACAAAAATAGGAGCTGGAGTTACAGGCCAAGAAACTAGCGACCGCGGACGCAGCTAAAAACAGGTTCTATGAGAATGTTAATCATGACCTGAGGACCCCGCTCATGTTGATTGAAGGGTATCTCGACCGCATTCGAACGGATGAAAATACGTACTTGAGTGCTAAGTCCGAGTCGGATTTTCAGATGTTGTCGCGAAACCTCTCGGTGATTCGCAACCTCAATGATCAGATGAATGATCTGGTGCTTTTGGAAAACCAGAAGCTACAGCTGAATTATCAAAAGGTAAATCTGGCGCAGTTCATTCGAGAGATTGCCAACCTCTTTCAGCCGAAGGCGGAGACCGAAGGCAAAACCTTGAAATACAAGAGTGATGTCAGTGATCAAGTCGTAGTGCATTTGGACGAGCATCAATTTTCGCGGGTGATCTACAACATCCTCAACAACGCGCTAAACTACACACCTGAAGATGGTACTATCCTCGTGATATTGCAGACACATAAGACCAACGATGGGTTTACCTTGGGCATTTATAATACTGGAGCGGCCATTGCCCACAATGAATTGCCCAAGTTGTTTGATCGGTTCTACCAGGTGGAAACACGTGCCGTGAAGAGCAATGTGAAGGGGATGGGCATCGGTCTAGAGCTGGCAAAGGAGATCACACTACTCCATGGGGGTAGCATCGTGGCAGACAGTCTCAGTAAGCAGGGTACTTGCTTTTTTGTCTCCCTTCCTTTCAATCTGGACAAGGACGCATCAGGCAGTGGATTCCAGATCGAGGGCAGTTTTTATGAAGTCCCCAAACCTGCCTCTAAAAAGCAGACGGATACGATCAAAGTAGACTCCAAGCGGGCCAACATCCTGCTGGTCGATGACAACCAGGAGATACGTGACTATATCAGAGAAATACTGGGCTCCGACTATGCGATTGATGACGCAGAGAATGGCCGAGAAGCGCTGGAAAAAATCGATACAGGTTTTTACGATTTGGTGATCTCAGACATCATGATGCCTTGGATGGATGGCTTTCAGCTCATGGAGGAACTGAATAAGGAAAAATACAAAGGCATCCCGATCCTCATCGTATCTGCCCGAACCTCAGAATCGGATAAGCTCAAGGTCCTCGATGACGGCGCTCTGGACTTTCTCACTAAGCCCTTTAATCCTAAGGAGCTCTCGCAGCGCGTTGCCAATATTTTGAAATACCGAGACAATTGGAATGCTTTCGACGATCTCAACCATAAGCACAAGACGCAAATCGAAAAGGATCTATTGACCAAGTTGCATCATCTGGTGCACGATCACATTGACGATCCAAAGTTGTCAGTCGCCATGATTGCCAGCGAGCTTTGCATGGCCGAGCGCAGTTGCTATCGCATGATCAAAACCCTGACAGGGAAGACCCCCCTGGAATATATCAAGAGCCTGCGGTACGAATATGCTTACAACTTGCTGTCAAAGAAGAAGGTCAACAGTATTTCTGAGGCAGCGAGACTTATCGGCATATCCAACGCCACCTACTTCTCCAATCAGTTCAAAAAACGCTACAACGTCTATCCCGACGGTCTACTGCACTAATGCCTTGGCGGCTCGCTTCTGCGTGATGTGCTGAATGATGGTTTCCGCATGCTCGCGGGAGTTTTCGATGAACCATTTGTTGGTCTTGAGGCCTCCACAGATGACTCCGGCGAGGTAGACACCTTCGACATTCGTTTCCATCGTCGCTTCGGTGTAGGTCGGGGTTCGAAATTCATCTTTACCGATCACAATCCCCAGTGACTTCAGGAAAGCGAAATCAGGCTGGTACCCTGTCATTGCCAGTACAAAGTCATTGTCGAGAGTCAGGGGTCCATCGGGGGTCTCAATATCTACCTCATGGTCCCGCACCTCCGTGATTTTACTCTGAAAGTAGACCTTAATGCTTCCTTCTTTGATCCGGTTGACGAGGTCTGGGCGTACCCAATACTTGACGGAAGGAGCAATCTCTTCTTCCCGGACCACCATGGTCACTTCCTTCGCTCCTTTGCGATAGGTCTCTAGCGCCACATCTACCGCCGAGTTAGCAGCACCAACTACGATCACCTTCATCGCGTAGTAAGGGTGGGGGTCCGTATAGTAGTGGCGTACCTTCGGCAAATCTTCGCCGGGAACATTCAACAAGTAGGGTAGATCGTAAAAACCCGTCGCGATGATGATGTTGGTGGCGGTATATTGTGCCTTTGTCGTACTGATGATGAAATGATCTGCCTTGGTCACCTGCTCGACACGCTCGTAGAGCCTCACGTCGAGCTGCCAGGAGGAGGCCACCCGACGATAATACTCCAAAGCCTCAGGACGTGTGGGCTTGGGGTTGTGAGAGATGAACGGTACCTCCCCAATCTCTAAGCGATCAGAGGTGGAAAAAAAGGTCATGTTTTGGGGATAATTATAGATCGAGTTGACCAGCGTCCCTTTGTCTACAATGACGTGCGATAAGCCCTTCTTCTTGGCTTCGATTCCCGCGGCCAACCCAATCGGGCCAGCACCTATGATCAGTACATCCAAAACATCAGCCATGCTTGCAATCTATCGTTTCTGTTGGCGTAATACAATAATCCAAAGTTACGTCATGGGGTTCCAAAAACGTGATCTTATCCAATACTGGACCCATCGACAGCCCGATCTTGAGCAGCTCTCCGGTGCCGTTGAGCAACCGATCGTAGTAACCACCGCCGTAGCCAATCCGTCCTCCATTTTTGTCGGCGACGACCAGGGGCATCAAAATGCACTCACAGTCTGTGAGTGTGGCAGGTTTGGCATTGATCGGGGAGGGGATACCGAGAGGGTCAGTGGTGAACTCGAGGTTGAGGTCATAGTAGTAGTGCTGCATGGACTGAGTATCAAAGTCAGTCGTGGAGATCAAGACGACTTTACCCTTCTCCAATAGCGCTTTGACGATGGGCCAGGTGTTTACTTCGCGGTTTCGTTCGATCGGTAAGAAGCAATGAAGGCCTCTGAGCGGGCCGAGTGATCCCAACAAATCCATCAGGTGTCTGGAGATCGCGGCGCTCCTCCGGTCCACCTCCGCCCTTGAGAGCAGCTTCCTTCGTCGGAGAAACTCCCTACGAAGTGTGCGCTTGTCTACTCCTGCCATAAGAGATGGAACTTCAGATCGAAGGGATCGAAGTCTACCAAAAGGTCGGAAGTGAAGTTGGGGTTATGAATTTGGAAGGTCAGGAAGTTTTCAAAACGCTCTTGCAAGCCACCGTTGGGAAAGAGCCGCTCTTTGATATCGTCGATCTGGTTCATCGCGATATCGTTCTTATTTTCCTTGGCCCTCCTGAGTTTTCTTTGGACATTCTCGAGGGTCTTGAGGACGTGCGTCCCCTGCGCCCCGACGTAGCCATCAAGGGATCCATCAATCTTTACAGCTTTTTCTCGGATCTTTTCGAAAACACCCTGCAAGGCTTCGCGGTCGTCGTCCAGTAAATGATCATCACCGATTTGCAACAGCATCCGCTCCTTCAGCTCGTGGGCATCTTTGAAAAGGCTCGGATTGTCCAGACCAACCTTCTCGATTTTTCTGGCGGCCACATGATCGATTACGACGCCGAAGTTTCGGGGGAGGAGGATCGGGAAGGACGTCTCGTAGTGCTTGAAGACCTCTCCCAATTGCAGCCAATAGGCCATTTCCGCAGGACCGCCTACGTAGCCTAAATTGGGAAGGATGGTTTCCTGGTACAATGGCCGCATGATCACATTGGGGCTGAAGCATTCAGGGTGCTCACTGATCTTTTGTACCAGTTCATCCTCACTCCAGTTGAGGTCCGTGTTCTTTACGGCGAAGAGGTCCCCTTTTTGCTCGATGCGCTCGCGAAGACCGTCCTGGATATAAAAGAAATTGATCTCACGTGAAAAGGCCTGAGACTTGTATCCGGCATCTATAAGCCCTTGATTCGTTGCAGCCACTAACTGATGCGCCTTTTGTCCCCGGATGTCTGATTCCATGATCGGCGCAAATAGCGATTTTAGCCGATGATCATCGGCGTCGATGACGATGAGACCTTCTTCTCCGAATAGCTCATTGACGTACTGGCGGCACGCACCAGCCAGCGTCTCGTTTTCAGTATAAGCCTTCCGGAAAACATCAATGGGCTCGGCGATGGATTTCAAAAAAACATCCATGCCCGCAGTCTTGAACCTTCCCACCGGTCCTGTCTGGTTGGACTCCCAGGTATGTTTTTTCCCAAAAAGATGGAAATGATTGATCTCTTCAAAATCATGATCTTCGGTCGCCATCCAATACACCGGTACAAATTGGTAGTCCGGGTGGGCTTGCCTTAGCTGTCGGCAGGCGTTGATGACGGTCACAATCTTGAAAATAAAATAAAGCGGACCTGTAAAGAGATTGAGCTGATGTCCAGTGGTAATTGTGAAGGTATTGTTCTGGCGCAACCGGTCAATGTTTTGCTGCACCCGCTCGTAGGGTTCCACTGCTTGATATTGCTCGGTCAATACGTCTGCTAGGACCTTTCGAGTAGCCGTGTCAAGCTTCCGTTCTTTGAGGAGGTCACCGAAACCCTCGATCGTCGGTCTGTGATGGTAAAAATCTCGGAGCGCAGGATCGTCGGCCAGGTAGTCGAGAAAAATAGGTGCAAATCGCTGGACCTGGTCAAAGGGCAACTTGTCGACCTTCATGCAAATGTTGGATTAGATGGATACTCAATGCTGCTGGGTCCCGTCACGTAGTAGTAGTCGTATGTCATGGTTTTTTGGCGAAGCTTTCGACAACAGGTATGGCATGCAGGTCGTATGCGCTCGCCGATTGAATACTTGCCTGGACAAAGTCACCAATTCTTAGGTAGTGGTCCGTAGCCGGTAGTAAGACCTCGTTGTCCACTTCCGGGGAGTCGTGCTCGGTTCGGCCCACGAAAAAGCCGCCTTCCTTACGATCGATCAGGACCTTTTGGGTCTTACCGATTTGAGCGGCATTGATTTCTTCTGAAATGGTCGATTGTAAATCCATTACGGATGCTGCTCGCTCTTGTTTGACCTCTTCTGGTACATCATCCACCATTTGGTAGGCATGGGTTTTCTCTTCGTGGGAATAAGTAAAAATCCCAAGCCGCTCAAACCGATTTTGTTCGACGAAATCTAGCATTTCTGCAAAGTCCTCCTCCGTTTCCCCAGGATGTCCTGCGATCAACGTGGTGCGGATGGCGATCCCTGGTACCCGTTCTCTCATCTTTTGAAGGAGTCGTTCGGTTTTTTCGCGCGAAGTTCCTCTCCTCATGATTTTCAGCATTTTGGAGGAGGCATGTTGCAAGGGGATGTCCAGGTAATTACAAATATTGTCCCGCTCCGCCATGACGTCCAGCACCTCCTCAGGGAAGCCTGTCGGAAAGGCATAGTGCAAACGGATCCATTCCAGGCCATCGAGGTCAGAAAGTGTCCGCAGTAGGTCTGCCAGCGCGCGCTTTTTGTAGAGATCCAAGCCATAATAAGTGGAGTCCTGCGCGATGAGGAGTAGTTCTTTGGTGCCACGACTCACCAAAGACCTTGCTTCGGCCACGAGTTGCTCAATGGGTTTGCTGACATGCCCTCCCCGCATCAGAGGGATAGCACAAAAGGAACAGGGTCGATCGCAACCTTCGGAGATCTTCAAATAGCTGTAATGTGTGGCGGTGGTCGTCAGCCGTTCGCCGATGAGTTCATGCTTGTAGTCTGCATTGAATCTTTTCAGTAATAATGGGAGCTCCATCGTACCAAACCAGGCATCGACTTCGGGTATTTCTACCTGTAGGTCGTCTCGGTAGCGTTGCGACAGACATCCGGTCACATACACTTTGTCTACCAGGCCTTCCTCTTTGGCGTCTGCATACCTGACGATCGTATCGATGGACTCTTGCTTGGCATTATCGATGAATCCACAGGTGTTGATGATCACGATATTGGCTTCGTCGTCCACGGCCTCGTGTGTCACGTCAATGTCATTTCCCCGAAGCTGAGTCATCATGACTTCAGAGTCGACAATATTCTTTGAGCACCCTAAGGTGACAATATTTACCTTGTCTTTTTTTATCCCCTTCGTTTTCACGCTACCCCATTTAGCAAGCGCAAAAGTAACTGATTTTATAGGGAGGATGTTGCCACTTTAAAGTGTCACATCCGGATGGTAGGGCGTTGACAATCTCTCGTGGCTTTCGATCGTTAGTTTTGCGCACCTCAAATCAAAGGTGGCTTACATTTGCACGCTATGAAGTATGGATTCCTGGTCCTTTTGTGCTGCGTTGCCTGTACGCAGATCCCAGATTGCTCTTTGGATCCCAATGCTGATGTCTTTTTCGTCAGCTTTAGCGACGACGAAGTGAACTCATTTACCTTCACCTCCATTACCAATGACCTGATCACCACGGATTATGCGCCAGATAGCGCTATTTTGGCAATTGCCTTGCCCTTGACAGAAACATCCGCAGTGATCACCTATCGATTCGAAACCGATACGCTTGAGTATTCACTGACAGTTGGGTACCGGAGTCAGCTCAATATCTACGGGGATGACTGCCCGGCCTCCGTGCAGTTCTTGGATGTGGAAGTGATCAACTATGCCAACTTCGATACAGCTTTCGTGACCAACCCGATCCTTACTTCCAGAATAGAAGAAAACATTGAAGTTCTTTTTTAGTACGATATTTCTTCTCTGCGCTGCCACCTCGTTGTGGGGTCAGGCCCCGGATTCCATCCCGGAAGACCCGTACCCTTGGCGGCCGTCCTTCGTCAGGTTAGGGTATGATATGGCACCTGCGGGCCAGACGATCTTTTCCCCCAACTATTTTGGACAGGGCTTGAGTGCGGAGATCGATTTCAATACACTCTTTCTTGTAACGGAGGCGGGCTACATGGATCGGAAATACCCGGCTTCCAACTACAGTAGTAATGGCTATTTTTTTCGCGTGGGCGTCGATGCTAACATGATCAAGTATGACCAATCCAAGAATGTCATCACTTTTGGTGTGCGCTACGCGGGGGCTACCTTCCAGCAGCAACTGATGACGGAGGCCTCAGATGATTTCGGACAACGCGAGATCGCGGTTACTCAAACCGGGGTCCAGGCCAGATGGTTCGAGGCGGGATTGGGACTGAAGGTGCGGATCTGGAAGGAGCTATTTGCCGGTTACGATTTTACCCTAAGGTTTGGAGCAAATATTGATGACGAAGGAGAGATCCTGCCTTTTTTCGTCCCTGGGTACGGCCAAGCCTATACGCAGGGCAGCGATCCGCGTGGGTTGGTCCTAGGCTTCAAGTATAGCCTCTATTGGACCCTGCGTATCAGGGACAAACCCGTACCGATACGTAAAGTGAAGCCGCCAAAAGTATACGACTCGCCACTGGAGGAACAAAACCAAAACATCAGTCCTTCCAATTTTGGCACCAGGAATTAGAGGAATTTTATATCCTCCACTACGCCTCGTCCTAGCTTGTCTTCCAGGTGATGCAGTACTTTTTCACTGGACATGGTCAGCTCCTGGCGCAAAGGCGCAGAGGTGAGTTTGACAAAGAGTATGCTGTCCTTGATCCAGACTTTGGCAGTGCGATTGGCAATGGGTCCACCCATGATCTCCTTCCAAGAATGAATGATCTGCTGCTCTTTGAACTTCTTTTCCAGCCGTTCACTTTTTAGGAACTGACCCATTGCCTCTCCGATACGCTGTGTGCTGTCTTTCTCCATCACTTTATCTTTTTGCCATGCGCTATACTGAAAATTCTTACCGCCTGCTCATTGTCGAAAAGTTGCTGCACTCGACCTGGCCGGGCATCGGTCAATACCACCTGACCAAACCGATCATCATCTGAAAGCAACATGATGAGTTGGCCAATGCGCTCGTCATCAAACTTGTCAAAAATGTCGTCCAACATGATCATCGGCCGCGTGTTGGTCTGCTGGCTCAGATAATCGAATTGTGCCAAGCGGAGCGCTAAGATAACGGACTTCTGCTGTCCCTGAGAACCCATTTTTTTCACAGAATATCCACCAATCAGAAAATCGACATCATCTCTGTGACAGCCGCTATGCGTACGCTGTGAGATCATATCCCTCTTTCGGCCCTCTAGGAAATCATTACGAAAGCTATCCGTCAATACCTTGGTCATGAATTGGATCTCCGTCTGCTCCGCGCCATCGGTTAGTACCTGATAGTTTTTTTCAAACAAGGGGGTTAATTTACCGATGAGTTGCCCCCTCTTTTTAGAAATAGTAATGGACCGATTGATCAATTGCTCGTCATAGATGTCCAGTAAACCATGAAGCGCCTTTTGACTCTGGGACTGCTGATTCTTCAAAAGCGTATTCCTTTGTCGAAGGACTTTCTGATATTCCAAAAGATCCTCGAGAAAGCCTTGATCAAACTGAGAAAGGGTGCCATCGACTAGCTTGCGACGAATCTCGCTGGCTCCTTGAATAATGGCCGTATCGTACGGAGAAGTGAAAATGAGAGGTATCGTACCGATGTGGTCGCTGAATTTCTCCGGCTCCGACCGATTGATCTTTATGATCTTTTTCTTGCCGGATTCCATGTAGCAGGATACATCCATCGGTCGCTCGGCGTGGAAGGTCCCATGCACGGCGAAAAAAGGTGCGTCATGCTGTAGTACTTGCTGGTCTGTCAAGGAAAAGGCGCTCTTGGTAAAGGCCAAATAGTGGATAGCATCGAGGACGTTGGTCTTGCCCATGCCATTGAGGCCTACCAGGCAATTGAAGCGTGGGTGGAAGTCGAAAACTTCGTCGTTGTAGTTCTTAAAATGCTGAAGCTTTAGCGTCGCTATTCTCACTGACTTTCATTTACGCTATTCCTTGCGTTTCTCTATCATCACAAGGCCCGCGATTCGAGCGGGGAACAGCCCTATCACCTTCTCCCACGGCAGCCGCTCGATTATTTTGAGAGGCCACCAAATTGGGCTATTTTCGCATCCCTACGAGAGGAATTGGACAAAGCTAATATCCGAGAATAGAAATAATCCACATGGCGACAAAAACCAAAGCACCCGCGAAGAGCAAGAAGGCGGAGTTTTCGAAAGAGACTTACATGGAGTGGTATCAGTCGATGGTACTGATGCGCAGGTTTGAGGAAAAGGCAGGTCAATTGTACGGCCAGCAGAAGATTCGTGGATTTTGTCACTTGTACATTGGACAAGAGGCATGCGCCGCAGGGTCGGTTTCTGCCTTGAAGGAGGGAGACAAGTACATCACCGCCTATCGGGACCATGCGCACCCTCTGGCGCTTGGTACCAATCCAGACTTTATCATGGCAGAGCTTTTTGGTAAGTCTACGGGTGTCTCGAAGGGCAAGGGTGGATCTATGCACATGTTTGACAAGGAGCGAGGATTTGCCGGCGGTCATGGAATCGTTGGCGGCCAGATTCCCCTTGGAGCGGGTCTGGCGTTCGCTGAACAGTACAAAGGCACGGACAATCTATGCATCTGCTACATGGGAGATGGCGCCGTACGGCAAGGGGCATTTCATGAAGCCCTGAATATGGCCATGACCCTCAAGATCCCTGTCATCTTTGTGATCGAAAATAATGGATATGCGATGGGCACATCTGTCCAAAGGACGTCCAATGTCACCGATCTCTACAAGTTGGGATATGCCTACGAAATGCCATCACGGGCGGTGGATGGTATGAATGTCGAGGAAGTGCACCATGCGGTGGCCGAAGCGGCCGACCGAGCACGAAAGGGCGATGGCCCCACCTTATTAGAATTCCGTACTTATCGATACAAAGGCCACTCGATGTCCGATCCAGCAAAGTATCGAACAAAAGAAGAGTTGGAAGACTACAAGACGCAAGATCCCATCGAGCAGGTGAGAGACACTATCCTAAAGAAGGGCTTTGCGGCGGAAGAGGAGCTGAAGGGGATCGACAAGGCTGCAAAGGATCGGGTGGCGGAATCTGTGAAGTTTGCCGAGGAATCTCCTTGGCCAGACCCCTCAGAGGCTTATAAAGACGTCTACGTCGATCAGAATTATCCGTACATCATGGATTAAGGCTTTTTGGAGATAAAATCATATCTTTGCGTCCGCAAAATTTTTGATTGATAATGGCGAAAACCAAAAAGGGACAGTCGAGCCAGGGAATTGATCTAATCGAGAATCCTGAGGCATTGGCCAATAAAGCAGAGCAGTTCTTTGAGAATAAGCGCAATCAGAACATCCTGTTTGGAGTGCTGACCGTGATTCTGTTGGCTGTGGCCGGAGTGATGTTCCTTCGATATCAGAGCACGAGCCAAAATAGGGAAGCGCAGCAAGAGATGTTTCAGGCGATTTACTATTTCGAGTCTGACAGCTTGACTAAGGCGTTGAATGGTGATGGCAACAACTACGGTTTTCTAGACATCACAGACGAATATTCAGGTACGAAGGCGGCTAATCTCGCTAAGTTCTATATCGGGGCCATTTATATGCGGCTCGCTGACTACGAGGGAGCCATCCGAAATTTGCAGGACTTCTCCAGCGGAGACTATCTCTTGCAAGCTCGGGCTTACGCATTGATTGGCGATGCCTACATGGAGCTGGATGACTTTGATAATGCGGTCAGCTACTTCGAGCGTGCCGCTGACTATCGTCCCAACAAGGAATTCACCCCTATTTACTTGAAGAAGTGGGCTATTGCTGAAGAGGCCCGTGGCAACTACGCAGCGGCTGCATCCGCATACGGAAGCATCGTCAGTGATTTTGTGGGTTCGTCTTTGGAGCAGGAGGCGCGAAAACATAAGGCCAGGCTCGAAGGGCTGGCGGTGGATTAGATTTCAACCTTTTCGATAAAAAATAAGCGAGGGTAAGGTTGATGCAACTTTATCCTCTTTTTGTTTATGGCAAGTTCTGAAAAAAACCTAAGTGATTTCTCCACGGGAGGTATCGAGGCCGCAGCGAGCTATCGCTATGCGATCGTGGTGTCGGAGTGGAATGAGCAAGTGACCGAGTCGCTCTACGATGGAGCCGTTAGCACATTGATCAGCGGCGGTGTCACCAGGGATCACATCCTCAGAGTGAACGTGCCGGGCAGCTTTGAGCTCAGCTTGGGCGCCCAGAAGGCGGCAAAACGCGAGGACATTGACGCAGTAATTTGTTTAGGCTGTATGATTCAGGGCGAAACGAAACATTTTGACTTCATCTGCCAGGCGGTAGCCCAGGGAATCACAGACGTAGGCCTTAAATATGACAAACCGGTGATATTCGGCGTCCTCACTACCAACGATATGAAACAAGCCCTTGCTCGTGCTGGGGGTAAGCACGGCAATAAGGGGGATGAGGCCGCTATTACGGCTATGAAAATGCTCCTAATCTAACAACCACTTTTCGACCTATGATCGTATTGAAATTTGGAGGAACAAGCCTCGGGACCCCTGAGCGCATGAAAGGAGTGGCTGCCTTGGTCAACCAAATCCAGGAGCAGAAAATTGTGGTGCTTTCGGCGGTATCTGGCACGACCAATGCATTGGTGGCTTTGAGCGATGCGCTCCGTAAAGGGGCTTCGGAGCAGGCGCAGTCCGCGCTCCAAGCATTGCGCAAGCACTACGACCAATACATCGATGACTTGTTTGCTGACCAAGGGATGCGTGACCAGGCATCGGCGGTTATAGATAAGTATTTTCACGAACTCCGAAGGCTTACTAGCCAACCGTTCAGCGAACAGATACAAAAAGTGATCGTGGTCCAGGGTGAACTGATCAGTACCAATCTCTTTTCGCTCTTACTTCAGTCCCTCGACTCGCCAGGGCATTTGCTGCCAGCGATTGATTTTATGTACCTCAATGAGGCAGGGGAGCCCGACATTCCCGTGATCAAAACGAGACTGCAACCCCTACTCAAGAAAAGTGAGGGGGCGACGTATGTGACGCAGGGGTTTATTTGTCGCAATGCGGACGGCGGCACAGACAATCTCAAGCGCGGTGGAAGCGATTACACGGCGACGCTGATCGGAGCCGCTATGAGCGCTAACGAGGTACAAATTTGGACTGACATTGATGGCATGCACAACAATGACCCGCGTGTCGTTGACAATACACACCCGATTCACCGATTGTCTTTCGATGAAGCCGGTGAGTTGGCATATTTCGGAGCCAAGATCCTACATCCGAACTGCATCATCCCTGCGCAGCTGCACAATGTGCCAGTCAGAATCAAAAATACCATGAGCCCTGAGTCTGAGGGTACCCTCATCACTTCTCAGCGAGATCCAAAGGGCGCGAAAGCCATCGCCGCAAAAGGTAATATCACCGCGATTAAGGTCAAGTCGTCTCGCATGATCAACGCCTATGGCTTCCTGCGGAAAATTTTTGAGGTTTTTGAGAAGTACAAGACCTCCATCGACATGATTACCACCTCCGAGATAGCCGTTTCGCTGACCGTGGATGATGATACCATGTTAACGCAGATTGTGGAGGAGATCAAGCCTTTTGGGACAGTGGAGGTGGACAAGGATCAGGCGATCATTTGTGTCGTGGGTGATTTCATCTCCGAAAGCCAAGGTGTGGGCACAGTCATCTTCAAAGCGCTGGAAGACGTACGATTGCGTATGATTTCGTTTGGAGGGAGCAAAAACAATATTTCTATCCTTATCGATGGAAGTAGCAAGGAAGAGGCCCTCAAGCGTCTCAATGATCACCTGTTTGCGTCAGTCCCGCTTGACTAAGACTGCTGACTACTGGAAAGCAAAAAAGATCAACCAGACGATCAGGAAGAGTGGCAATAGGATAGGAATTGAGAAGCGTATCATGTAGCCAAAGAAGGAAGGCATTTTGATACCCACCTGTTCTGCAATCGACTTCACCATGAAGTTAGGGCCATTCCCGATGTAGGTCATGGCGCCAAAAAATACCGCTGCCACGGAAATGGCCTGTAGGTTCAAGATAGAATTGGGGAAGCCTCCGCGTGCGTACTCAACCACCTCTGCAAGGGACTGAATGCTTGCTCCGGTCGACGCCATCGCAGCCGTCAGAAAATTGATGTAGGTAGGAGCATTGTCGAGGAACCCTGACAGCAGGCCAGTCCCCCAGTATAAGGTGTTGTGCGAGATGAGTTCAGAACCCTCCGGGCTTTGGGCGTAGTTACTCACAAGTTCCAGCGCGGGCATCATTGTCCCAAAAATTCCGACAAAGATGAAGGCGACCTCTCGGATGGGTTCAAAGCTAAAATCGTTACCATTCAGTGCTTGCTTATCCGCGAATCGGTAAGACAGGAAGGCGCAAGAGAACATGATGATTTCTCTAATGAAAGAAAACTTCTGACCATCATACTCGATACCTGGCACCCAATCAAAGACGTTGGGATCAAGAAATACTGAGCCTACGACCACTGCGAGCCACAGAAAGTTCCTCGTACCGCGCACCCCAATCTTATTGGTCGGTACGGTGGTGTCCTCTCCGAAGCTGTAATCCGCTTTATTGTTGCGATCCAAGAGGTAAAAACAGACCGAGCAGCAATGCCACGGCAAAGGCCCAAGGCGCGACATTGTGTGTCAGCGTCCAGAAAAAAGGAATCCCCTTCAAAAAACCCAAAAAGAGCGGTGGATCTCCAATCGGCGTGAGACACCCCCCGATATTGCTGACCAGGAAAATAAAGAAGATGATATGGTAAGCCTTGATCCGGTTCTTGTTGAGCCGAATGAATGGCCTCACCAACAGCATGGACGCACCCGTCGTTCCAATCACGTTGGCAATGACCGCTCCGATGGCCAGGAGCGCTACATTGGTCCCGGGAGCGGCTTTTTTGTCTACAATGATCATGATACCCCCTGAGGCGATGTAAAGCCCCGATAGTAAAGCGATGAATTGAAGGTATTCTGCCATTGCATGGATTGGCGCATGCGAGTTGTGTAAGCCGAACAGGTAGTAGGCCACAATAATCGCCGCTAGAGCGATGGCAACAATTGGATAATTCTTGTGCCAAAAGTGCTCGTAAAACAAAGGCCCTGTCGCGATCATGAGCAGCAATAACACAAAGGGCATGACACTCCAGGCAGAGGGCGCGTGGTGCGCATCATGACCTCCTGCATCACTGTCTGCTACCAACTCAACACCCTCACTTACAGTGCTTTCTGCGGCTAAAGAATATGTCGTTGCTGCAAGCGAAAAAATCGCTGTAAACAGCAAAAAAAGGATGAAACGATACATATTCTTCATTGGTGCCAGCAGGTACTTCTGCCGCACTAAAATTGCGATACAAATATTGAAAACCAAATTCGACACTAAATAAGTTACTACGGGTTCCGCTTTGGATGCTGAAAGTGTCCAGGGCCTTTGAGGGATATTTGCAGGGAGATCTTTCTCCGCCTTGCACTGGCCTTGTAAGCGATGGGAGAATTGGGATCAGGTGGTAGGCTTGCTAAAGTGGCGCTCCGATTGGCCAGATCTTGTAGTGCAGTGCTGCAAACCACCCTCTAGAAGCATACCCACCTAAAGAGCAATCGCAAAATTATGTTAAAGTATGGCCCACGGCCTCCAGGTAGGTTGCTGATGGAGCTATTTTTGAAGCTCTTTATAAAAATGGAGCCAACGCGATATGTATTTGACGTGGGAAATAGCCGAACGAAAGTGGGCAAATTCCAGGGTCGGCGTTTGCTGGAGGTCTTCGATCTCGCTGATCCCGTAGCGATGACTTCCAGGCTCGCGGCAGGCATCCCTGCCATCATAAGTTCGGTGCGTACGATCGACGAGCTAGCGACGATCGCTGCCCTTCCCCAGGTGATGCAGCTCAATTTCGAGACGCCCGTGCCGATTTCCCTTGACTATCTGACAAAGGAGACACTGGGAAAGGATCGCATCGCGGGGGCCGTAGGAGCGGTGACTGAGTTTCCCGGGGAAAACTGCGTCATCATAGATGCTGGCACCTGCGTCAATTACGATTTTGTGGATGCGTCCGGCGTATTTCGCGGGGGTGCGATCTCGCCGGGATGGAACATGAGACTGCACGCGATGCATGTGGGCACCGCAGGTCTTCCGGATATATCACAGTATTACGATCAGATAACGTCTCGTTTCCCGGGGAAAAGTACCGCAGAATGCTTGCGTCAGGGTGTGGAACTGGGAATAAGCTATGAGGTACAGGGGTTCATCGACCAGCTAAAGGAGGAGCATGAGGGGCTGCGCGTCATACTGACCGGCGGCGACGGTCAGCGTTTTGAATCCTTTGTAAAAGGCCCCATCTTTGCACGCCCTGAAATAGTATTGATTGGATTGAATAGGATTTTGGAGTACAATGAGGTGGTTTAGGTTAGTGTTGGTATTGGCTGTTTTGGCCACAAGTGCGGGAGTATATGGGCAGACCACCGTCTCTCCGTACAGTAGCTCTGGTCTGGGGGAGTTGGTCTACCCGGGAATGCCTCACAATATCGCCATGGGTGAAGTCGGCATTGCCACTCCATCCTATTGGAGTATCAATAGTGTCAATCCGGCACTTCTTGCCAATAATCAACTCACCACTTTTCAGGTGGGCTTTCAAGGCGACTACCGCAACTTTGTATCGGCAGAGACCACGGAGACGGATGGTACAGCAGGACTGCGACTGCTCAATATCTCTTTCCCGATCAAGCCCCGACGTTGGGCAACGGCCGTGGCATTGACCCCCTACAGCACAGTCAATTACAATTTCTTTGAGACCATACCCATATCTGACACGGAATTCGAGGCGGTACAGGCTTTTGAGGGTGAGGGAGGCCTTAGTCGCTTAGATTGGTCGCACGGTATTCGTCTCACCGGAAAGCTCTTGGTGGGTGTCAAAGCCTCGTACATCTTTGGCTCTATTCGCAGAAGTTCGCGAAGTATTGTGGTCGGGGATGAGTCTCCGTTTTCTATTTCTTACAACCAATCTGAATCCTACCGTGACTTTCTCTACCAGTTCGGCGCCTTCTACAAGTTCAATTTATCGGAGAACAAAGGCATCAACCTCGGAGTCATTTACACCCCATCGACGCAATTGAGCGGTACCAGGGATGAAGCCTTCACCAGGATCAATGCCGGGACACCTATCTCTACGTCGGAGATCAGTGAAGGAGTGGCTACCACCTTTGATATTGCTCATGAGCTGGGTATCGGTGTAGCCTATGAGGACCTCAACAAGTTTTTGGTCGGCGTGGACTTTACGATAGCACAGGGTGGTGCATTCGCTAGTGATCCGACCATCTTCCGTGAGACAATGCGAGCCTCGATTGGCTTGGAATACACGCCGGATTATTCGAGTGTGACTAGTTACTTTAACCGGGTAGCCTATCGTGCCGGATTCAGTTTAGTTCAAATCCCCTACCTGATTCAGGAGACTGCAATTAATGATTTTGGTGCTAGCTTTGGAGCTTCTTTTCCGATTAGCGGGCTCTCGGCGCTAGATACGGCGTTCAAGTTTGGTTGGAGGGGAACGACGGCTGACGGCCTGATCCGAGAGAATTATATTCAGGTTGTTTTTGGTTTGACGATAAACGACAGATGGTTTATCAAAAGGCGATATGACTAATACAAGACAAAGCATTATTGAATATATTTGAAGTCTTGGACTATTTGAAGGTTCTGGAATTAATACCCGAGGTTATGAAAAACATGAAAAAAGAGCTGTGTCTAGTACCAGCACTGTTACTATTTGTCTTTTTCGCGCAGGCGCAGCCAGGATGGAACTGGGGCGAGCAGGTGGATGCCGCGAAAGAGAAAAATGCACTGTATACTGACCTATACAAAGCAGGCAAGTTTTCGGATGCTCTCGTCCCCTTGTCATGGCTGCTCGAGAACACGCCAGACCTTCATGTTTCAATTTATCAAAACGGAGAAAAGATTTTCGAAAACCTTGCTGCAAAGGAACCAGACGCTGCTAAGAAGGAAGAATTCATTCAGCAAGGGCTAAACCTCTTCGACAGTCGAGCAGAGTATTTCCAGAAAGAAGCCTATGTGTGGAATCGGAAGGCCACCTTCGCGTATAAGTTCTACAATAAAGACAAGACAAAATATCCCTATCTATACGAGACTTTTTCGAAGGCCTACGAGCTCAATGGCGATCGGATGACAGCAGGTAACCTAGTCGCTTACATGAACGTCGTGTACAAGTACCGTTTCGCCGGCGGCGAGCTGACAGATGAGGGTGTTATCGATATCTACAGTAATATTTCTGATGCACTCGGAGCACAAAAAGAAAAGGTATCTGCGGATAAGCAGCCACGCTACGATAAAATGATGGATCAAGTAGACAAGCTGTTGACGGCCACAGTCGATGTAGACTGTGAGTTTGTTGAGACGAAGCTTGGGCCGAAGTTAGATCAGACGGGTGATCTAAAATTGGCGAAGAAGATTTTCCAATTGCTCCTCACCAATAAGTGTACTGATAGTCCTCTTGCCGTACAGTCGGCTACAATCATCAACGATGTTGAGCCTGACTATGGAGTCACTTTGTTCATTGCCAAAAAGGCGGCAGCGGCAGACGATATGACTACTGCTTTCGAATATTTTGACAAGGCGATTGGCTTGACGGATGACAACATCAAGAAAGCTGAGGTACATATGGACATGGCCAAGTTGTACGCGGGCCAGCAGCGTAAGATTGATGCGCGAAGCAGTGCGAGAAAGGCTTTGGCATTCGATCCGTCTCAGTCCGACGCCCACTTGCTGATCGGCAGACTTTACTTTACTAGCTTCCCAGATTGTAAAGGTGGAGAGAGCAAAGTGGAGGACCGCGCGGTTTACATTGCGGCTTATGATGAGTTCCGAAGAGCTGGTGATCAAAAGATGATGGAGCAGGCGCAGGCCCAGTTCCCATCTATTGAAGACATCTTCAACGAAAACTACGAAGAGGGGCAATCCGTTACTGTAGGATGTTGGATCAACGTGAGTGTAAACATTGAAAGAAGACCTGACAGTTAATTCGGGCAGAATAAGAAATCAGGCGGTCATGGGTCAGTCCTTTGGCCGCTTTTTTATTAGCATCGCCTGTACTTTGCTGGTATTCGCCAGCTGTGACTCCAACAAGGACCTTCTGAATACTCCTGCCTACGACGGTCCTATCCGATATATCGTGAATGAAAGCACGCTAATGACCGACTCTGGGCGCGCACTGGTCAAAAGAGAGTCCGTGAAGCGACTTGACTTTGAAAATGGCGACCAGGAGTGGCCGGAAGGGTTTAGTTTGGAGATTTACAACAAAGATGGCAGTTTGGAATCAACGTTCCGAGCCGATAAAGCCACTTACGACAACCGTGAAGACCTTTTCTGTGGTACAGGTAATGTCATCGTGAAGAACTTCGACACGAGTGATGAGCTTAATACTGAGGAGCTGTTTTATGATCCGGGTGAAGGTATCTTCTTCACGGAGAAGTTTGTCACTATCACTTCTGACGACGAGTTGCATACAGGCGAAGGCTTAACGGCCGATGAAAATTTTACGACCTACACCATCCACAAGCCAGAAGGGGAGCTTAGTTTTGAAGAGGAGGAGTTTTGAGAGGACCGAATAGCATATTCTTCTTTCTCGCTGTGGCCTTCTTCGTGATCGGTACGCATCAGGCCATAGTTTACACTATAGCGCATGCCTATGGGTTCTTTATGCTGTCTCTGGGGCTGCTGTTCCTCTTTTCCTATCGCAACCGTAAGCGAGCCGATGAAAAGACACCATTGAAAAATGATAAGTCTAAAAAAAGGAATAGGTGATACTCGATAGCGCTTGGTTGATCATACTCTTGTGCCTCACGTTCTCGGCATTTTTTTCGGGGATTGAGATCGCCTACGTGGCAGCGGATAAGCTTCAAATTGAAATGATCCACCAGCGAGGAGGGCCTGTCGGATGGGTACTGGGACACTTCCAAAAGCGCCGAGCCAATTTCCTGTCGACAACACTTGTAGGCAATAACCTGGCGTTGGTGGTCTACGGCATTTACATGGCCGCGCTGATCGATCCTCTGCTATTCAAGTACCTGCCGGGCTTCCTCAACGATCCAGCCATCGTATTGGTACTGCAATCGTTGATATCTACCCTCATTGTGCTGGTCACGGCGGAATTCTTGCCCAAGAGTCTTTTTATGCTCAACCCGAACTATATGCTGCGTTTTTTCGCGCTACCGATGATGGTTGTGTATGGAATACTTTACGTACCCGTGCTCCTGATTGCGTTCATTTCGAAGTGGGTAATCAAAGGACTGTTGAGACAAGATTACTCGGAGGATAAACCTGTCTATGGCCTGACAGACCTCAACAACTATATCAAGAGCAATTTGAATGTCTCCAAGGAGGATGATCACGAGATCGACGCTAAGATCTTCAACAATGCGCTGGAGTTCAAAGAAGTGAAAGTGCGAGAGTGCATGATCCCTAGGACCGAGATCGTCGCCGTTGATATACAGGATGACATTATCGACCTGAAGAAGGCATTTGTAGAGAGCGGACACTCAAAAATTGTTGTTTATAAGGACTCTATTGACGAGGTCATCGGCTACTGTCATTCACTGGCTTTGTTCAAGAAGCCTGATTCGATCAAGAAGATTCTGACACCCATCATTATTGTGCCCGAGACCATGCCGGCCAATGAACTGCTGATTCAATTTATCAATGAGCACAAGAGCCTGGCTTTGGTGGTGGATGAGTACGGGGGCACATCAGGGATCGTCAGTATCGAAGATGTGATCGAGGAGATTTTTGGCGAGATTCGGGATGAGCATGATGATGAGTACCTCATCGAGGATAAGTTGCCTGATGGTACGTACATCTTGAGTGCCAGACACGAGATCGATCACCTCAATGATCGCTATTCACTGCAGCTGCCGGAAGGTGACTATGATACGTTGGGAGGCCTCATTCTCAATATCAATGAAAATATTCCTGACATTGGGGATCATATCGATCATGAGCTATTCGAATTTAAGATCCTCACCATGGAAGAAAATAGGATCGATCGCGTTCAGCTGATAATAAAACCCGAAGACGACTAATTATCTGGGAAAAGCCTAAATGCTAGGGTGTTTCACCTCGTCTCATTATTTTTGCGGACTAATTTCAAGATGGGAACATGGCGTTGATAAATACACTAAGGAATCGAATGGGCAAAATCGTGATTGTGGTGATCGCATTCTCGATGGCTGCATTCATCTTGACCGATTTCTTACAATCCAACTCAACACTCCTGGGTGGCCAGAGTAACGAGATCGGCGAGATCGCCTCGACAACCGTAAAGTACGATGAATTCCAAGCGGTAGTGGAGGAGCTGTCCTACAACTTTCAGCTGAATACAGGTCGGAACCCTACCTCTCAGGATATGGATCTGATCCGCAATCAGGCTTGGCAGCGGCTCATTGTAGAAAATGTATTCGAGCCACAGTACAATGAGTTGGGGATCGCGGTCACTGACGACGAGATGGTGGAGATGGTGCAGGGCAACAACATCCACCCACAAGTACGCCAGGCCTTTTCAGATCCGCAAACGGGTGTCTTCAACAAGGACCAGCTGATGTCCTATCTGCAACAGATTCCTAATCTTCCTCCGCAAAACCGGGATGCTTGGATCTCGTTCGAGGAGAGCCTTCGACCTCAGCGGGCGTTGACCAAGTTCGAAAACCTGATGACGCTCACCAACTATGCGTCGAAATACGAGGCCAAGGATGACTATGTGGCCAAGAATTCGTCGGCTTCTGCTGATTTTCTGTACGTACCCTATTTCACCATCTTAGACTCCACGATCGAGGTGTCTGACAGCGAGCTGAAAAGCTATCTCAGTGAGCACGCAGATGAGTACCAGCGAGAGGAGACCAAAAGCATGGATTATGTGGTATTCGATATCGTGCCGTCAGCGGAAGATTCGGCATTGGTATACGAAGACATTTCAGCACTAATGGTTGGTCTACAGGAAGCGGAAGACGACTCGGCATTTGCTACCAGGAACAGCGAAGGCAATGAGGTTTTTGTGACTTACAATCCAAGCACCAAGCCATCAGGTGTTGATACCCTGAGTGCGATTGGATCCGTCACTGCGCCCACACTCATCGGGAATACTTACACGATCTTCAAGCTATCAAGCATCGAAGGCGGAGACGAAGCCTTCGTGCGAGCTCGCCATATCCTTTTTAAGTGGGAGGATGACAGCGATGCTGCCAAGCGAGAGGCTCGTACGCGAGCCAATGGCATTTTGAGAGATATTAGGAATGGAACCGACTTTGCGGAGATGGCACGTATTCATGGCACAGATGGAACAGCTTCGCAGGGTGGAGATTTGGGATGGTTTGGCGAAAACGGTGCTTTCGTTCAAGAGTTCAAAGATGCAGCCTTTGGTTTCCGAGGCGCGGGTCTCATACCTCGACTTGTGGAAACCCAGTTTGGCTACCATATCATTGAAGTCACAGAGCCTAAGTCCAATGAGGTGGTCAAAGTCGCTAAGATCGAAAAAGAGCTTTTCGTGAGTGATGAAAGCCTCAACAACATTTCAAGAGAGGCTGACCTTTTTGCTTTTGAGAGTAAGTCCTATGATGACTATTTGCGTCTTGCTGAGGAGAAGGGATATGATGTTTTGAGAGCTACCAGACTTTCTCAAAATGATGAACAGGTAGGATCATTAGCCGAGGCTAGAAACCTGGTCTATTGGTTGTTCAACAAAGCAGAGGAGGGCGGCGTGTCTGAAGTGCTAGAGACCACAGATCACTACATTGTGGCGGCACAGACGAACTATCAGCCTAAGGGCATCGCGTCCTTGGAAGACGTTCGAAACGAGATCACCCGCAAAGTCCGCGATGAGAAGAAGGCGGATATTATTATCGAGAAGCTGCAAGGTTTAGAAGGCACACTCGAAGAAATGAAAGATACTTACGGTGATGATGCTAGACTCAACTCAGCAGAGTTGACTCTGAGTACTCTGTCTATCACTGGGGTGGGCTATGCGCCGCAGGCAGTAGGGATTGCATTTGCGCTTGAAGTGGGAGAGCTCACTCAACCCTTCGCCACCGACAATGGTGTCATAGTGTTGCAACTCAGTGACAAAACGATGGCTCAGGACCTGGACGACTACGAGTCCTACAAAAGTGGCGTAACGAACACGAGAAGAGGTTTCCGTAGAAGAGAAGAACCCTTCGTCGATCAGCGGATCTACGATGCTTTTCTGGAATTTGCTGACATCGAAGACAATCGCTACAAGTTCTTCTGAGGGAGCCCCAAAATATTAAACACGGAAAAGTCCTCTCTTTTGGGAGGACTTTTTGCTTTCTTTAGTCTATGAGTTTCGACGAGGCTTCATTCAAGGAAAAGTTGGAGAGCCAACACGATTTTCCAGGCCCTTACATCTTTAAATTCATCGCCCCTATTGGCCAAAAACACGAAGTGTTGGCCATCCTCCCAGAAGGTGCGTCGATCAAGTTTCGAGAAAGTGCCAATAGTAAGTACATAAGTATCACGGTGGAGGCTGTGATGCAGACCAGTGATGACATCATCGCAGTGTACTTGGAAGCTTCCACAATCAATGATGTAATCGCTCTCTAAAATAATATTCTATTATGTGGCAGGAAGTTGACAATAAGCTTACACGGGAATTTGAGTTTGCTGACTTCAAGGAAGCCTTTGCTTTCATGACCAAGGTCGCCCTTGTGGTGGAAAAAGTTGATCATCACCCGGAGTGGTACAATGTCTACAACCGTGTGAAAATCGAACTGTGTACGCACGACGCTGGTGATGTGGTGACGGACAAGGATCGCGAGCTTGCCGCTGCGATCGATCAATTGCTATAAGGCCAAGGTGGACCCGGGGAAAGTTTACATCGTCCCAACACCCATTGGTAATCTCAAAGACATCACCTTTCGAGCGGTAGAAGTGTTGACGGCGGTGGACCGCATTCTGGCTGAAGATACACGCACAACGGGTATCCTACTCAAGCACTATGGGGTAGACACCCCTTTGAGCAGCTTTCATGCCTTTAATGAGCATCAACGCCTCACGGCCATTATCGAGGACGTCAACCGAGGCGACAGCTTGGCCTTAGTCTCCGATGCGGGTACGCCGGGCATTTCTGATCCTGGGTTTTTGCTGACCAGAGCCGTAGTGCAAGCTAAACTACCCCTTGAAGTTTTGCCTGGCGCCACGGCATTCGTCCCTGCACTGTTGAAGTCGGGATTTCCCTGTGATCGGTTTGTTTTTGAAGGCTTTCTCCCCCACAAAAAGGGCCGTCAAACCCGGTTGAAACGTCTTGTAGAAGAGGATAGGACCGTTGTTTTTTATGAGTCGCCTCATCGACTGCTCAAATTGCTGGAGCAACTGGAGGAGCACTTCCCGGGTCGAGAGGTGTCAGTCTCCAGGGAGCTGACCAAGCTGCACGAGGAGACGGTCAATGGTACGCCCATGTCACTCCGGGACTATTTTCAGGAGAAGGCGCCGAAGGGTGAAATCGTCGTGGTGTTGAAAGGGAAGGAAAAGAATCGTTAATTTTCGGATCTATGCAGGATTTAGAAAAGCTCACGGCTGAGGTAGCAAAACTTACCCGTGCAGTGGGTCAGTTTATCAAAACTGAAGCCCAGGCTTTCGACCGGGGCCGGGTAGAGCTGAAGGGCAAAAGCGATCTTGTCTCCTACGTCGATAAAGGAGCGGAAGAGCAACTGGTTTCCGGTCTGCGTGAGCTCCTTCCTGAAGCTGGCTTCCTCACAGAGGAGAATACGGTGGAGCAAACCAAGGCCACCTACCGATGGGTAATAGACCCACTGGATGGGACAACCAACTTCGTGCATGGTGTACCCATGTTTGCGGTGAGCGTGGGATTGCAGCAGGGTGAAGAGGTGGTGGTTGGCGTGATCTACGAAGTGAATAGGGACGAAGCCTTTTATGCCTGGCAAGGCGGTGGCGCCTATCTGAATGGTAAGCCAATCAGGGTCTCGGCCGCCTCAAAAATTTCTGAAGGGCTCTTTGCCACCGGTTTCCCGGTGTACAACTTTTCCAAGTTGAAGGAATACTTAGAAATCTTGAATCACCTGATGGAAGATTCGCATGGCCTACGGCGGCTTGGAAGTGCAGCGACCGATATGGCCTATGTCGCATGCGGACGGTGTGAAGCATTTTTCGAATACAATCTCCACCCTTGGGATGTGGCAGCTGGCGCGATTCTGGTTAAGGAGGCAGGCGGTACCGTAACGGATTTCTCAGGAAGTGGAGCTTTTCTGGAGGCAAGAGAGCTCGTAGCAGGTGGTCCGGTTCATACGGAGCTACTGAAAGTTATTCAGAAGTATTGGACGGGGCTTCGGGAGGAGTGAGGCCCAATCGCCCTTTGCGGTGTTCTGCTACCAACAGCCTTACTACCTGGCTATAGCTGGCGATCCCTGCTTTTTGGCTATTGGCCTTGAGGAAGAGATCATAAATCACATCTGAGATGGGTTCAATGGGATTGTCAAAACTGCGCCAGTAAGCCCTGGTCTGGGCCAGATCCGAAAGGACATCCTTGGACACGCCTTCAATCAGCTCCTGGTACTGGATAGTGTCTGTTCGGTACATTGCCCGCATGGTATACCTCATCGCCATGAGATTGCCGGAGTACTGGAAACTAAGGTCCGGATTGAACTGTGTGGTGAGATAGGCGATATAGTTGGCTTCATCTTCGGATGCATAGCCCAGTTGGTGAGCCATTTCGTGGCAAGTAGTGGCCGGGACGAGAAAGTTGGGCGGCCCCATATTGACATTGGCTTCTCCGGTAAAGAGAAAATAGATACCCGCCACGCCGAAGGCCGACATCAGTTCAGGGACCAAGACCGATTTCACTGACGGAAGATTGTATCGCAGAAATCCGAAGTCCTCCGGCGCCTGCGAGAAGCCATCGATGGATTTTTGTAGCAGCTCTTTATCCGTGAGCGGCAATTCGCCCTCTGCAAGCCTCAGCAGGTCACGTTGCGTATTGCACTTCTCGATCAGCGCACCGCAAAGACTGTAAAGTTCAGGAGTCTGGATGTCATCAACGTCCAATCCAGCGACGGTCGAGACCGGCTGTCGCTGATAGTTCATCCCCCAGCTGATCATGAAGAGGAAATAGGTGATGGAGAAGAAGTACAAGGTGTCCGTCACTAATATCCCGCTTAGCTGTAGCCCAGTAATCTTTTTTCGCCACCGCTGTCGAGCCAAGGAGAAGAGACGGACCAGGATCAAGACGATCAGAGCGTAAAAGATGAGCTGACCGATCGGCACTGGAACAAGTCCGCTAGAGGCACGTAGGACCCAGGAGATATAGGGATACAATCCATGAGCATAGTAACGCTCTACCCATTCGGGGTGGTAAGAGGCCCAGACCACGAGCAATATTTGAATAGGCAGCGCTGCGATGACGGCTATTTTCCACCGTTCGATTTTCACGCCCATATTTTCGTCCCCTCGGTGCAGTTCCTACACATCTCTATTTCACTTCTTCCCCGCAAAACGGATTGCCGGAAGAGTCGATAGGCCTCACTATGCCAGATTTCATGAAACGTATTTTGGCTCAGAGCACCGAGGCTGTGGTGCGCATCCTTGTCAAAACAGCAGGGCACCACTCGGCCATCCCAAGTGATCACGCAAGAGCTCCACATCTTCCAGCAGTGGTCCAGGAGCTTGTTCTTGATCTGAAAGGTGCCATTTGACGCTTGTCGATATCTGGAGTACTTGTCGATGGTGGGTATCAGCTCATTGCCGTTTTCATATTCGTAGATCTGTGCAGTCTTCAGGGCGAGCTTGTCCACGCCATATTTTTTTGCCAGCCGTCGCGCTCCCTCGATCTCGTGTTCGTTGGGTTTCACTACTAGGAATTGCCAAATCACGGTTGGGCCTCTACGGTCAAGCTTTCGCCTCCAATACAATACGTTCTCCGTGGCTTCGAATACCTTATCCAAATGCCCCTCTTGGCGGTAGGCAGCATAAGTTTCTTGCGTGATACCATCTATGGAGATAATCAAACGGCCGAGGCCTGATTCGACCGTTTCCCTGGCTCTTTCGCGATCCAGGAAGTGACCGTTAGTGGAGGTGGCAGTATAGATTCCCTTTCTGGAGGCGTACTCCACCATTTCGAGAAACGCAGGATTGAGATACGGTTCGCCCTGAAAGTAGAAGGTGAGGTAGGCTAGGGTAGAAGATAATTCGTCAATGATTTGACGGAAAAAGGTTGGGTTGAGCTTTCCCGTCGGTCGAGAGAAGGACCGAAGTCCACTGGGGCACTCGGGACATCGCAGGTTGCAGGCCGTCGTCGGTTCGATGGCCAGACTGATGGGTAGACCCCCAATGTCGGGACGACCATTTTGGCGCGAAAGAATGTAGGATGTAAATACCCTTGCGGCATTCTTTATGCGATTAAGCGTTAGTTTTGACGCCAGTGCATAACTATCATTCAGACCCGCAACCATACGGTAAACCTAAGTGCTGATTACCTGAATTGTCCTATGTCATTAAAGAAAACTACCATTTCCTTGTTTTTGCTTGCACTCCTGGCAACGGCATCGGCGCAAATTCAGCTCTCCGATCAGGCGGAGATTTCGATGGTTACCATAGGGCCCTATGATCCGGAGCTCTGGTCTTCTTGGGGCCACTCTGCAATCAGGGTGCATGATCCATTGAGAAGGATAGATATTGCTTATGACTTTGGGCGTTTTTCTTTTCAGCAAGAGCGATTCTATCTGAATTATGCCTTGGGTACTACCTACTATAGCATCGGTCGATTCAATGACTATGAGGCGCTTCGAAATCACTATTTGGGACAGCAGCGTTGGGTGCAGGAGCAGGTGATAGATTTCACGCCTCAGGAGGTACAGCAGGTCTTTGAGCTTCTGGAGGAGAACAACCGACCAGAGAACAGAGAGTACCTATACAACTATGTCTATGACAATTGTGCCACCCGCTTGGTAGATGTGGTAGATACCGTCCTTCGAGACCGGGTGATCTACGGTGAGTCCTTCATGACGGAGGGGCAGACGATCCGAGACTTGATGGACGATGGCCTGGTGTACCAGCCCTGGGGTGACTTATTGATCGACTTATTGTTGGGTTCGCAAATCGATCAGGAAGCTAACTTCCGCGAGTACCTGATGATGCCGGCTCATGTGCGGGATGCATTTGCCGGTGCATCCATCAACCGCGATTCCGTTCAGGTGCCTCTCGTCCGGCGAACCATCCCCTATGATGTGGAAGAACCGGAGCTGGCCAATGGGTTGATGACACCATTCAATACGTTTGTCATCGTCTTTTTCGTGGTAGGACTGATCACCAATCGCAACTTCAAGACGCAAAAAAGATCGAAATGGCTGGATGCTCTGCTCTTTTCGGTGGTCGGTTTTTTGGGCTGTATCTGTGTCTTCCTTTGGGTCGGCACGGAGCATCTCTCCAAATGGAACTACAACCTGATCTGGGCCATACCTTTTCACTTACCCGCTATTTGGCTATTGCTGGTCGAAAAATATCGGCCTTTTTTGGTGAGGTATTTCCGATTCACCGGGGTGCTTTACGCCTGTGTGCTTGTTTTTTGGGTAGTATTCCCCCAGGACTTGCACCAGTCGCTGATTCCCTTCATCTTGATGTTGGCATTGCGAGCATTCTATATTAGCTATGATGTCAGTAAATCGCTTTAAATCAGCACTTTAGTAAATAACGGTCTTTGTATATGTCGTTGTTTCTGGCGATCTTAAGGGTAACAACCTAAAGTCCCGGAGCCACAGAACTGATAGTGTTCTTCGGGGTACACGGACCGATGAACCATGTGACTATTTCATTACGGTACGTTCGATTGACCGTTCGTACCGTGATCCTAACCAACGTACTACTCTTTGCCCTCGTCTATTTGTCACTCATGGCACTGTTGTCGATGCAAGGCCCTCATCCCTTACCAGACTATCTACAGGTCCGGTATGGGCAATTCCTTCCGACCGTTTCAATGCCTGTGGCACTTGGTAGTTGGCTCGGTTTGGGCCTGCTGGTACTCGGCCGATGGCTAGGCATCTCATTTTGCCTGGCAGTTGTGGTCAGCCTATTCCGTCACCGTATCAGTCTTTGGAACATCTTAAGGCTCCTCATCATAGCGGAATTCGTTTTCCTTTTTCCTGCGTGGTCTGAGATCATCTGGCTGCAATTCATTCAAGGAGATCTCAACATCCTTCCTGCCGATAGCTTCGAACCTATAAGGATTTTGCCGATTGCCGGATCGGTGATAGGGGCTGGTCTTGACAGTTATTGGTGGATGTATGCGGTATGGGTAGCGGTTGGCATCTCTAGACCTGCTCAAAATCGCCCGAAGCGGTTGTTTGGCTGTTTGGTGACGTCTTTGTTGGTTATCTCGCTGGTCTCTCGCCTCTTGTGGGAGCTGACCCTAGCGTAAGGGTAAGGGGACGAAGCTAGACGAGTAGGCCCTCAACTTTTGCCAGCTCTTCTTCGATGAAGTCAAAAGTCGAAAGTATTTCTGGCTGTCCGTCTACCACGGCGACATCATGCTCAAAGTGCGCCGACGGTCTTTTGTCCGCGGTGACGATGGTCCATCCATCTTGGAGTTGGATGACACGGCGGGTTCCCATATTGATCATTGGCTCAATGGCGATGACCACTCCGTTTTTGAGCTTCGGTCCTTTGCCCCGCTTGCCATAGTTGGGCACTTCGGGTGATTCGTGCATTTTTTTGCCCAAACCATGCCCTACGAGTTCTCGGACCACACCATAACCATGTGATTCCGTATAGCTCTGGATGGCGAAGCTAATGTCGCCAATCCGGTTGCCTGCCTTCGCCTGCTCTATGCCAAGGTATAGGCTTTCCTTTGTGACTTTCAGAAGCTGCTTGATGTCTTCTGTGACCTCACCAACCGCGAAGGTGTAGGCGTGATCCCCGTAGTAGCCATTCATTAGTACGCCACAGTCGACACCAACAATATCACCATCTTCCAAGGGGCGCTTCGTGGGGATGCCATGGACCACCTGCTCATTGACGGAGGTAATCAACGTATTGGGATAGTCATACAGACCTAGGAAGCCGGGCTTACCTCCATGATCACGGATAAACTCCTCAGCGATCTTGTCCAAGTCTAAAGGCACGACACCAGGCTTGATGAGAGAAGCCATCAAACCGAGGGTTTTCGATACTAACAGCGCACTTTTTCGGATTAGCTCTATCTCTTCCTTCGACTTGTATTGAATCATTTACTATTCTGAATATCCGTAAATGTAAGGAACAAAAAAACCCCGACCTTGTTCAAGTCGGGGCTATCAGTAAAAGTTATCTGATTAAGACTTTGATACGTTTTCCAGAACTTCCTTGATGGGAACTCTCTGACCATCCTTGAAAGAAACAATCCATGCATCTTTCACGCCCATCTCACGGAGATATTTTTTGAAAGTATCAGCTTCCCAATAATCTCTGAACACTCCCAGAGAGTATCGCTTCAGACCATTCTCGTCGGTTTCTCCCGAAAAGTTTTCACTTGCCTCGAGGTACTTGGACAAGTCTTTGTTCTTGAACGCACCGATTTGGACCTTGAAGACGATCCCCTGCTGATCGTTGATACCCGAACCAATCGACGGTCCAGATTGTGCAGGTCTTGCAGGAGCAGCTTTCTTTGCTTTCTCGGCAGCGACTTGATCTCGGAGGCTCGCGATCTGATCTTGGAACTGTGAGATTTGGCTATCCTTGTCCGCCACGCGATCGTCCACACCAGCAAGCTCTGCCTTGAGGCTGGCGTTTTCGGTCTTCAACGCCTTGTTGTCATCGAGCAACGTCTTGTACTGCTCCGGCGTGAGCTTTTTAATCCTTTTCTTCCATTCCTTCATCTCTTTTTTGGACATTTGGGCGGTGCCTTCTTGGACGAAGGTGAGACAAAGGATAAGTACTAATGCTGATGCTATGTGTTTCATTTAAATAGCGTTATATCAATATAATTATATAGATGCAACTAAAGTACAAAAATAACTTCAATTACCCCAAAGCTTAACTCTTCAACGATCCAATCATGTCTTCCGGACGGACCCACTGATCAAACTCGTCGTTCGTCAAATATTTCAAGGATAACGCTGCTTCTCGGAGTGTCGTGCCTTCCTTGTGAGCTTTCTTGGCAATGGCCGCGGCTTTTTCGTAGCCGATCTGTGTGTTTAATGCAGTGACCAGCATCAATGACTTCTCCAGTTTCTCCTTGATGACTTCGTGATTGGGCTCGATGCCTATAGCGCAATTGTCATTGAAAGATTGGCAAGCATCCCCGATCAGCCGCGCGGAAGTGAGCAGGTTGTAGACCATCATGGGCTTGAAGACGTTCAATTCGAAGTGGCCGGTCATCCCACCCGCGCTCACCGCAACATCGTTGCCAATCACTTGGGCACAAACCATGGTCAGTGCTTCGCATTGCGTTGGGTTGACTTTACCCGGCATGATCGACGAGCCGGGTTCGTTCTCAGGAATGAGAATTTCCCCAATCCCACTCCGAGGTCCCGAGCAGAGCATCCGAATGTCATTGCCGATCTTCATGAGACTCACGGCCAGTTGCTTCAATGCACCGTGCGATTCTACGATGGCATCGTGAGCGGCCAGTGCCTCAAATTTGTTTTCGGCGGTGACGAAGGGGTGGCCGGCATTTTGGGCAATCTTTTCGGCGACTAGCTCCGAGTACCCCGCAGGCGTATTGAGCCCAGTCCCTACGGCGGTGCCGCCAAGTGCCAGCTCCGACAAATGCGCTAAAGTATTTCTCAGGGCTTTCAGACCGTGATTGAGTTGGGCCACATAACCGGAAAATTCTTGACCTAGACTTAAGGGCGTTGCATCCATGAAGTGGGTCCGGCCTATCTTCACTACTTCTTGAAACTGGTCAGACTTGCTTTTCAAAGTATCCCTGAGCAATTCCACCTTCGGAATGGTATCCTCCACCAGAATTTTGTAGCCTGCGATGTGCATGGCGGTGGGAAAGGTGTCGTTGGACGATTGGCTCTTATTGACGTCGTCATTAGGATGGATCACCTTGCTCTCGTCGGTCAGCTGACCACCATTAAGGACATGGGCGCGATTGGCCACGACTTCATTGACATTCATATTGGATTGCGTCCCTGAGCCCGTTTGCCAGATCACGAGCGGGAACTGATCATCAAGTTTGCCTTCCAGGATTTCGTCACAAACCTGGGCGATCAATCGAGACTTTTCTGCTGGGAGCTTTCCCAGGGCTTCATTGGTCTGCGCCGCTGATTTTTTCAAAATCGCGAAAGCCTTGACGATCTCCAGCGGCATATGCATGTTTTCCCCGCCAATTTTGAAGTTGTTGCGTGATCTCTGGGTTTGGGCGCCCCAGTATTTATCAGCGGGTACCTCTACCTCACCCATCGTGTCGTGCTCGATTCTAAAGCTCATGTTTTGATTTGGTCAATAATACTTGGAAAAATGACGATGCCGAAAATTAGGCATCTAGTAGCAGAACATCGTCTATCGAAGACCAGTTTGTCTCCTTTGTCAAATTATTATTTAGAATAATTCTAAACTAGTTTGCTATAATCTAGGCTGGCCTCTATGTTTGCATAGTTTAGATTGATTCTAAATAAGCCAATGGGGAGCATCTCAGTCTTTTTATCGGATTTTCAATTCTTGACCCGTCAGGGTTTTGAGGCTTTGATCGAGCGGCAATCAGATTTTGTGCTGGCAGGTGCGGAAGAGGATTTAGAGGAGCTCCCGGCTCTTGTCCGAGAGACGGATCCCGATGTGCTGGTCATTGACTACAGACCCAGCGACAAGGACTTTTTGAATCGGTTAGAGCGATTGAAAGAAGTCGCAGGGAGCAAACTGCTGATTATTACGGGAGACACAGATCGGGCTCGAATGAAATCGATCCTGAAAACGGGGGTCAAAGGCATGGTGACCAAGACCTGTAGCGAACAGGAGATCATAAACTCCATTTACGCCGTAGCGGAGGGCAATCGCTTTTATTGTAACAAGGTCCTCGACGTGGTGATGGAAGATACCGAACAACCCGAGGATGAGAACTGTGCGCCTACGGACTTGTCGCCACGAGAGTACGAGGTACTGCAGCTCATCACAAAAGGACTGACCACCACCCTGATTGCCGACGAGTTGCATGTGAGTGTACATACGATCAACTCTCATCGGAAGAACATTTTGAAGAAACTCAACCTGCGATCACCGACAGAATTGATTGTTTACGCCATGGAGAGCGGGATTGTGAGATAGCATATCACTACAACTAGTGATCATATCACTAGTTGTAGTGATAAATAAATTAACGAGGAGTAGTTATTGTGTCGGAAGCGATCCAGCTACTTCTTTGTATGTACTGCGAAATTTTTTAGGAAAGAGGTGAATCTAGAGCAGGATATTTGGAACCACGAGTCATGTGAAGAGCTCAAAAGACAATCTTGGGAGCAGCAAGATTGCGTTTTTAAAAAATGTTGCAAAAAGTACAAGAAAAAAGGGAAGAAGCGTTGTAAGAGCTGTCCCAACAGATAATTTTTTTAGTGACGCTACAAACAATAGACAATGATTTCAATGCTGTCTTTGAGACGGCCGACGGAGCGGTTCATCAGTGTGACAAGCGAGGTTTGTTTATCGTCACGCTCTTTGGTGAGCAAATCGAATTGAAGTTGTGCGGCTTGGTAGGCTTCAAGCGAAAGATCTTTTTGATTGAGCCTGCGTCCATGTTCGAAGAGGGCTCACCAGATGTACAAATCATTTATCTGCCGAGCTGTGATCGTTTTTTCGCTTTTTCTACCTTGGAGATTCTCGAACTCCGTGAGTTGTTAGAGGGCACAATGGCTATTTTGAGGCTAAATAGCTTGATTCACAAAGAAACCGTGAGGCGTCCCACCTTCATGTCCTAGCGACTCCCCATTACCATCACCTTCATTCTTACTTAGAACCATTTTAAATTACTGGAGGTGAGCCCTTTCTGCAATCATTTGCCTGCCCTTGTGTGTTACTTTGCATATTGAACATTTGCATTAGATATGAAAGACTTACTCCGAAGAGAATGTCCACTGAAGGAAGAAGTTGTTGACATTTTGAATAAGCAGGTAAAGATGGAGGCCCATTCCTCAGCAGCATACTTGGCAATGGCTGGATGGTGTGATGTGAATGGCTACGACAATTGTGCCGAATTCTTTTACAATCAGTCCGAGGAAGAGAAAAAGCATCAAATGAAGCTTTTCCGCTATCTCGCGAATATGGAAGCGTCCCCGATCGCACCGAGAGTTGAGGAGCCCAATCATGACTTTCCTTCATTGAGAAGCGTGTTTGAGACTGCTCTTGATATGGAAATCAGTGTGACAGAAGCCATCCATGACGTGGTCAGGGCGTGCCGAAAGCACGATGACATTGCGACCGAAGAATTCATGAAGTGGTTCGTCATGGAGCAGATTGAAGAGGAGTTTGTGGCACGCCGCACGCTCGAGCTTTTTGACGTCATTGGTGAAGATAAGTTGGCCCTCGCGATGATCGAGGAGAGAGTGCTCAGTGTTGAGTATTCGGAAGACTAATACCAGATATTATTTAAAGTACCATGAGACTGCCCAAGCCTGAGTGTTTGTAGGCAGTCTCTTTTTTTTTGCGGATTGCTCTCCCTCTGTCCCCTCGACTGGGTCACTTTCCTTTTTTTGCTTTCCCCTCTTTCCTGACTCGTAAGTCGCGGCTTTGGTGGCCAGTCTTCTACACAGCCAATAGGTAGTCTGTCGCTCGTCACTATGCGCCGTCGTGCTGAATGCCATCTATTCACGAGCCGTAAAACTTCTCAGACCGCTTCACTGATGATTTCCTGGAGAAATACTGTTCTTTGGTCTCAACAATCCCAACTTTGGGTCGTTAAGATGTCCAGAAAAGTAAAGCATGCACGCCACTGAAGAACTACGTCAAAAGCTCACACAACGCATTTCGCAACTGCAATACGGAGAGAATCCCCACAACCTTTACGAGCCTATTCGGTACATCATGTCACTTGGCGGTAAACGCCTGAGGCCCTTGCTGGTGCTACTTAGCTATCAACTGCGTGGGGCCAAGGTCGATGACATCGTGGATATTGCCCTTGCGGTGGAGGTTTTTCACAACTTTACTTTGATGCATGACGACATCATGGACGAAGCACCCCTGCGGCGGGGGCAGCCTACGGTCCATGAGAAATGGAATGATACCGTGGCAATTTTGTCAGGAGACACGATGCTCATCAAAGCGTACGACCTCCTGCTCCAAAGCCCACCGCCCATGCTGCACAAGGTCATTTCGCTATTCAACAAAACCGCAGTAGAAGTATGCGAGGGGCAACAGATCGATATGAACTTTGAAAGTGAGTCGACAGTATCTGAGGCCGACTACATTGAGATGATTCGACTCAAGACTGCTGTCCTTTTGGGCTACAGCCTGCAGTTGGGTGGCTTGCTGTCGGGTAGTGATGACGACAATCAAAGCAAACTCTACGAAGTGGGTGAGAAGATGGGTATCGGTTTCCAACTCATGGATGACTACCTGGACGTCTACGCAGACCAAAGCAAGTTTGGCAAACAGGTCGGAGGAGACATCATCGCCAACAAAAAGACCTACCTCCTGATTACCGCACTGGAGATGGCTACCGGTGAAGCAAGAGAGCTCTTGGAGGATTGGCTGCATCGACAAGATTTTGATCCGGCAGCAAAGGTGGCTGGAGTTCGCCAGATTTATGATGATATTGGTATCCCAAACCTCATACAGCTGAAGATGAACTACTACTTCGACCAGGCCTTCGAAGGGATAGAGAGCGTGGAAGGTTCGCCAGCTGGAAAAGAGGTGCTTAGAACCTTCGCTAATCAGTTGATGAAGAGGGACAAATAGGTCAGTCGGCCGCGTCCTTTGAATGAACTAACTTCGTCCAAGTTTCCTTGATTACTAACACATGTCATTGACCATTTTCTTGTTGCTTATCACCATCGGTGTGAGCTTTGGTGCGCTGAGTAACGAAAGGCTCTTCATGAGGCTGTTGATGAACCCATACCAGACGGTACACCGAAAAGAATACTGGCGCCTTGTCACCTCGGGATTCGTCCACAATGGCTATGGTCACCTCGGCATCAACATGTTTACTTTTTTCTTTTTTGGTCGGATCGTGGAGCAGACGTTTATGTTCCAATCTGGGAATGGGGCGGCGCTCTTTATCTTCTTCTATTTGTCGGCCATTGTAATCTCTGACTTGCCAGTCGTCTGGAGAAATCGCGACAACCCGGGATATAATAGCCTCGGTGCTTCCGGAGCAGTATCGGCAATTGTCTTTGCCAGCATATTATACTATCCGACGAATAACATCTTATTGTTTGCGATCATACCCATCCCCGGATTCCTACTGGGCATTCTCTACCTCGTGTATTCGTACTCCCAGTCGAAGAACGCGGATGACAATATCAACCATGAAGCACACCTCTATGGTGCGATCTATGGGCTGCTTTTTGCCTTGGCGGTGAGTCCAGGCGCTGGGGCAGAATTCGTTCGACAAATCGCGAACTTCAGGTTTTAGAGAGATGGAGCTGACCATTCCTTATGCTCGCTTGCCGGTGGCCGATTTTGACGAACTACAGACCCGGCTGTATACGGCTGCTCAGGAGGCGCTTGGTTTGGCATACGCCCCCTACTCAAACTTTCTCGTGGCGTGTGCCATTGGCTTTGAAGGGGGTCATGTTGTCACGGGCAACAACCAGGAGAACGCAGCGTATCCTTCTGGTCTGTGCGCAGAACGGGTGGCCTTATTCAAAGGAAAGTCAGAGAGCAGGGCCGCGATCGACACCTTGCTAGTAATGGCACAGAATGACCAGGGGGTATTGTGTGAGACCTTTCCCTGTGGCGCTTGCCGACAAGTCATGCTGGAGTACGCCGGTCAGCAAGCAACGCCCATCAAAATCTTGATGCAGGCTGATTCGAATTCGTTCTTGGTGGTAGACGATGTACGACACCTATTGCCTTTTAGCTTCACAAAAGACTCCCTCTAATCGGGTATTTCTGTCATTCATCGAAGAATGAGCACCACTCATCGATAAAAGATTGACTAGCCTGCGTCTTGTATACATCTTTGAAGAGTCTTTTGGATGACACAAACAGAAAAGAGACATTATACAACAGGCATAGAAGATATTAAAGATAAACATTGGTTCAGTGATGTTTTAGGTTGATAGGGTCAGCAAGTAGTGCTGGCCCTTTTTTTTGCCCTTGACTTAGGTACATCCGAAACCGAGGTGCACGTTTTCGTGCGAAGGCCTGTATCTTCTACATCTACATTTATCCATACGGATTGACTCCCAAAGGCCGGTCTCATTACTACTTCGGTCCTACCCATCACAGTTTTGTCCCTTCGATTTTCTTGCGGCTTATGGCCTCACAACAAAACTCTAATGACAAATCTGGATTAGTTTTGCCGACCTAATTTCAATGCCATGGACGCCGAGAAAAAGGAGTCGCTCAACTTCATCGAGCAAATGATCGAGAATGACCTGGAGACAGGTAAGCATGCTACGGTACAAACTCGATTCCCTCCAGAACCTAA